>JAFCDD010000040.1 GCA_017609845.1 Candidatus Woesearchaeota archaeon
TTTCTATCTCTGAAACAAAAGAATTTAATATATATGTTCCGTATAAAGCTATATTTACATTTCTTAACTCTAATGCTTTATCAATGCAGGAAAAAAACATGCCTAGATAGTCCCAACTAACTGTATGCCATTGATTATCCCTTTTAATAGATTCCTGTTCATCTTCTTCTATTTTTTTTCTTTGAATTCTTTCTTGAAACCAAAAAAGATCGTCTTCCTTCGGTACATTATGAAATAATTGATTAAATAAAATACTCTCTAATATAATAAAATTATTTTCAGCGACTTCAGTTAGATTGGCTTCGATTGTTTTATGTAGAATATCTTGAAAAATGCCATTTAGCTCTACTAAATTAGACCAATCAAATCTGCTTTTTGCACAAAAAATATGAATCCTTTTAATTTGAATCATTACTAATCTCAATATATTCACTGATTCATTTCTAATAGCTTGAAAAGCAGAATTTTTAAGGATTATTAAAAATCCATTTATTAGATCTCTTATATCATATTCTGAATTATTTTTTATTAGATTTAATAGAACGTCTGTAGTTCTAATTAAGATCATTTCTGGAATAACCGTATCTTTATTATCAATAGATCTAGTGACTACTTCATTTAAAATATAAATAGGATTTTTCTCAATGCTAGCTACCCTTTCACCATGAATTCTTGTTCTGCTAATTTGGAGATAATTCATAATATGTGAATAATTAATTGATTCAATCATATCCATTATTTTCTTTTTTGACCTAGTTATATCTAAACATTTTCTTACACTTGGATATAAGATTATCAAGCAAACCCCGAATAAGATAATTGATAAATAAAGAAGATTTAAATTATATATCTTTAGTGGATCTTCCAAAGTAACTAAAGCAATAACTGAAACTATTATTGAACTAATAAATAAAGAAAAAAGAAACTTTAAATCACCATATTCAAATAATCCGTGAAGCGCATAGTGAGAATAAGTTTTTCTTAATATTTCGAAAGATACTAAAAGTATCGCGATAATAATTCCAAGGATTGATGCTAGTGAGCCAATTATAATAGACAATATATTCGAAATAAAATTAGGGTCTTCTATCTTTATAATGTAACTACCAAATAAATCATTAGGAAAATACCGAGCAACCATTAATAATAAAATAACAATATAAATAATATATTTTTGAATAAAATTAAAAATAGAATTCCCGACAAAACTAAATTCCTCAAAATCTTTTTCACCATATTCTTTTTTTATCTTATTGCTATATTTTGTCATATTCTTTTAAGCCTTTCTAAATTCTTTTTCGACTTTCTCCTCTAAACTTAGATGAAAAATGCAATATTTTGATTCTTTATGAGTTGGTCTTCCGCATATAGGGCATTTGGTAGGATTGACTATTTCTTTATTCATGAATGACTCCTTTGAATTTATTATATAGTAAAGTAATTTGGTGAAACCGAATTTCTTTATATTTTAAGTTCATTAAGCAATGGAATAAATACAATTTGTTTATATAGTTAATTATTTTCAATTTAATGGCAACCAACAATCTAGTGCTTTTGGGCTTTCTTTTGCGATCTCAATTGTTTCTCTTATTCTTGAAACTGGTTCAATTAAGGCATAATTCATAGTTTCATTTGTCGCAATTACCAATCCTAATAATTTTATTTCTGGAGCAAAAAGTGATAATTGTTTAATTACTGGGCTACCACTATTTCCTGGAAACATGTTAGAATCAATTAAAACTGCCCTTTCTTCAGCATACTTTCCATTTTTCGTTTTTAAGAATTTTTTTCCAGTAACCATAGATATTATACCCAAACGACATAAAGGTTTTTGCTCACTAAGTTGAAATCCAATATCTAAAGGAAATCCAAAAATTAATATACTAACAGGTGGTAATGGATCCTCAAAGGGAAGTTGGTTTTTATTGGCTATTTCAGTATTTGGTAATTCATATCTAAACTTTCTTATATCTCGATCTATTATCCAGCCAATTTTCATAACTGCAACATCAACGTAATTTGTGTCAATTGATTCATTTTTTGGATGAAAAACCCATTTATCTCTTTTCAATTTTAATAAAATTACTTCATTATCGCCTGTTATTCTATTCTTACATTGAACTCTTGCATGTAAATCGTAATCGCGTTCCACAACATGTCGGGCAGTTACTATAAAGAGATCTTCAGCGTTTCCAACAAAAAAAGCAGTTCCGTTTGGTACGCTTGTATTTATAATTTCATTCGAACCCTCTTTTAGTATTTTTTCGCTATGTTCTAATCGAATAACTCCTTTGCATAATTGCGAATATAGATCTTCTTTTTCTTCTGTTTGTTCTGTTGCGAAACAATTAAAAGATAGCATTATCATAAATAATAGAATAATTTTAAAGAAAATAATTTTTTTCATTATATATTTCCTTTCACTTTTGTATTTTTTAAAAATAAAAAGGACGGAGCAAGAAAATAATATAATTACTCTGCTACTTTATCCTTTTACCTGAAAGATTCTTCCTAAGAAATTAGGAGATAATTTTTAAAATTCACTCTTGTGGGTTTTCCTAAAAATTAGGAATTGCCTCGTCGGTGCTTTTTAGTATAAAACTTTCCAGAGTTCTATCCGATAACAGTCCTTTTGCCTGAAAGTTTGGATACTTCTGGTATCTTACCTCTTCGGCTTCTTTTCTTAATAAAAAAAGGGTCTCTCCTGTTACCTTCATCCAGAAAAAGATATTTAATTTTAGGTTAAGTAATGATAGAAGATTGATGCTTTAATGGTTAGTATAGTTATAAGAAATTTACTTGGTGTGTCTCTTGGGATAGAAAAAGAATGCTACTCTTATGCTAAATCTTAGATAATATAGCTTTTTATTTTAGTATAATGATATTATAGACATTCTGCTTGGATTAAAAATAGACTTCTTCAATTTATTTTTAATAGACTGTTTTCTTTATACTACGGTTCTATTTAAAAATCCTTCTTTTTCTGGGGAATAATTTATAAAAAACAAAACAGCCCTTTAGCGAAGACCAAAAGGGCTAGTTATTATCCGACTACCCTTATTCTAACCATATCTATAATATAGTATTATTTTAAAATAAAGTCAGTATTTAAAAAAACATTAAATCCTAAGGATTTTTTGTTAACATGGTAAGTATACGAGATAATGGGAGAATACAGTAGTAAAAGAGAGTATATCAGAGAAAAGAAGACTAAAAGCAGGGTATTTAAGGAACCTCAAAAAATAAGAGC
>JAFCDD010000011.1 GCA_017609845.1 Candidatus Woesearchaeota archaeon
ACAAAAACTAAAAAGAGATGCTGAGGCGTATTTGGGCCATGAAGTTAAAGAAGCAGTTATTACTGTTCCAGCTTATTTTGAGGATGCTCAAAGACAGGCTACAAAAGATGCTGGAAAAATTGCGGGTTTGGAGGTAAAAAGGATAATTAATGAGCCTACAGCTGCAAGTTTAGCTTATGGATTGGATAAAAGCCACGATCACACAATTTTAGTTTTTGACTTTGGCGGTGGAACTTTTGATGTTTCTATACTGGAATTAGGGGACAATGTATTTGAAGTTAAGGCTACAAGTGGAAACAATCATCTTGGTGGAGATGATATTGATGAGATACTTATTGATTACATTGCCAAGGAGTTTAAGAAAGAGCACGGCGTTGATTTAAGAGAAGATAATGTGGCCTTACAAAGATTAAAAGACGCTGCTGAAAAGGCTAAAATTGAGTTAAGTAGTGCGCAACAGACAGAGATTAATTTACCATTTATAACTGCTGATCAATCTGGACCAAAGCATTTGAATATGAAATTATCCAGAGCTAAATTTGAAGAGTTAATCTCGGATATTCTAGAAAAGTTAAAAGGTCCAACCAAGCAGGCAATAAAAGATGCAAAGATTGATGTTAAGGCAATAGACAGAACTATTTTGGTTGGAGGAAGCACTAGAATACCTGCAGTACAGAAACTTGTTAAAGATATCACAAATAAAGACCCAGACAAATCTGTACATCCTGATGAAGCAGTTGCCTTGGGTGCTGCAATACAGGGCGGTGTTTTAGCAGGAGATGTTAAGGATGTTTTATTGTTAGATGTAACCCCATTAACTTTGGGGATTGAGACATTGGGAGGGATTAGAACTCCTTTGATTCAAAGAAATACGACAATACCAACGAAGAAAAGTCAGATCTTTTCAACTGCTGCAGATAATCAGCCAGCTGTGACCATTAATGTTCTACAAGGGGAAAGAGAAATGGCTGCTGATAACAAAAGCTTAGGACGGTTTGAATTAACTGGAATTCCTCCTGCACCAAGAGGAGTACCACAGATTGAGGTTACATTTGATATAGATGCAAATGGAATTGTTCATGTAAGTGCCAAAGATTTAGGAACTGGCAAAGAGCAGAAGATTACAGTTACTGGTGGAAGTGGATTGAATAAAGATGAAATAGAAAAGATGCTTAATGAAGCACAGAAACATGAAGAAGAAGATAAGAAGAGAAGAGAAAGCATTGAGTTAAGGAATAATGCAGATGCTTTAGTATATTCAACAGAGAAATTAATTAAAGAACATGGGGACAAAGTAGACAAGGATGTTAAGAAAAAGATTGAAAAAGGAATTAATGAATTAAAAGAAGCATTAAAAGGAGATAGTACAGAGGAAATTAAGAAAAAGACCGAAGAATTACAGAAATTAGCACAGGAAATTGGTGCAAAAATGTATCAGCAAGCTGCACAGGAACAACAGAAGAAAAAAGAAGATAAAAAAGATGATGAAAAAGTTGTAGATGCAGAAGTGGTTGAGGAGGAAAAAGAGAAAAAAGAAAAATAATTTTTTTTCTTTTTAATTCAAAATGGTTAGATTAAATTATTATAAAATTTTGGGTATCGGAAAAGGTGCAACAACCGACCAAGTTAGAAAGGCTTATTTAAAAAAGGCCCAATATTGGCATCCAGATGTTAATAAAAGAAGAGACGCAACAAGAAGGTTCCAAGATATTAGTGAGGCTTTTTTTGTTTTAGGTAATCGTAATCTAAGAGAAAAGTATGATAGGGATCTTTCAAGTGAAGTAGAGGATGAGGTTGGTTATGATATTTTTAGGGACCCTGAATTTGACACGATTAGAAGTGAAGAGACTAGGGTTTTAGGACCAAGAAGAAATATTTTTTTAGAGCGGTGTTTAGAAGTTTATAGAAAAATATTGGAAGACGACTTTCCTCGCTCAGGTAGTATGATTGATTTATATGTGGAATAATGACAAAAAGAGATTATTATGAAATATTAGGTGTGAATAAAGATGCGACTAAAGAGGAAATTAAAAAAGCATATAAAAAATTAGCATTAAAATATCATCCAGATGTTTCTAAAGATAAAGATTCTGAAGAAAAGTTTAAGGAAATTAGTGAAGCCTATGCTGTTTTAAGTGACGATAATAAAAGAGCCCAATATGATAGGTTTGGGAATGAAGGCTTTGACCAAAGATTTAGCCAGGAAGATATTTTTAGAGGCTTTGACTTTGAGTCTATTTTAAGAGAGTTTGGGTTTGGTGGTTTTGGAAACAGCATTTTTGAGAGTTTTTTTGGAGGTAGAAGGACAAGAAAGGGAAGAGATTTACAGTATGATATTGACATAGACTTTAAAGATGCTGTTTTTGGAACAAAGAAAAAGATTAGAGTATATAAACATGTCAATTGTGAGGACTGCGACGGTACAGGAGCAAAAAATAAAGAATTGAAAACCTGTGATCATTGTGAGGGTCGCGGTCAAATAACTAGAACCCAAAGAACACCCTTTGGAATATTTAGTCAATCTAGTATATGTAATTATTGTCATGGTAATGGAAAGGTTGCAAGAGAAAAATGCAATAAATGCAAAGGTAGTGGATTAGTTAAAAGTAGCAAGGAGATAACTGTAAAAATTCCGGCAGGAGTAAAAAGTAATTCTTATCTTAAGATTAAGGGAGAAGGGGAATTTATTAAGGATGGAATTCCTGGTGACTTGTTTGTAGTTATAAACGTTAAGGAAGATAAGATTTTTGAAAGAAAGGATGATGATATTTATGTTACTGTTTATATAAATTTTAGTCAGGCCGCCTTAGGAGATACTATAGAGATTCCCACATTACATGGCAAGGTTAAACTTAAGATACCCAGTGGAACACAAACTAATACAGTGTTTAGGTTAAAAGGCAAAGGAGTAGAGAATATTGATGGATATGGTAAGGGAGACCAATATGTTAAAGTTGTTGTTAAAACTCCTACTAAATTAACTAAGAAACATAAAGAGTTATTTAAGCAATTAGCTAAAGAAAGTAAAGAGGAACTAAAAGTTAAGAAAGGTTTTTTTGAAAAAGTTTTTGATCTTTAGATTATTTAATTCTAACAATCTCTAGATTTTTTGGCGCACTAGTTTCTATTCTATATCTTTTATGCAGAGAGGAAGCTAAGTCTAAACATTTAGAGTTTTCTCCATGAACTATTATAACTTTTTTTGGTTTTGGGTCTAATCTTCCAATGTAATTCATTAATTGGTCTCTTGAAGAATGTCCAGTAAAACTATGTATGGAGTGTATCTCCATCTTAATATGTACCATGTCTGGTTTTTCTGCAGAACCAAAGTTAATTTCTTTTGTTCCTTGTTGTACTCTTCGTCCTAGAGAACCCCCTCCTTGATAACAAGTAAAAATTAGAGTATTCTTAGGATTTTCTGCAAGATTTTTAAAATATTCAACCGATGATCCTCCCACCAACATGCCGGATGTTGCCATTATAATACATGGCTTGTTAGAATCTATCACATCTTGTTGCTCTTTTTGGCTTCCTATTCGTTTAAAAATTTCTGATAAAAAAGGATTTTGATCTTTGTGGAATATTTTTTTTCTTACATCTGAATTAAAAAAATCAGGGTAGGTTGTGTGTATTGCCGTAATATCCCAAATCATTCCTTGAATATAAACAGGAATGTTTGGTATTCTTCCTTCTTTCACTGCTCTTTCTATTACTAACATTATTTCTTGCGATCTTCCATAACCTAGGGTTGGCAGTAGAATTTTTCCTTTTCTTTCTATTGTTTTATTGATTACATCTATAAGATAATCTTCTGCTTCTTTTCTTGATCCTAAGATATCTTCTTTTCCACCATAAGTTGATTCTATCATTATTGTTTCTAATCTTGGAAACTTTGTATTCGCTGCTGAGAGTAAATTTGATACTTCATAGCTAAAATCCCCGCAATAAACGAAATTATGCAGTCCATTACCTATATGCATGTGAGATAGTGCAGATCCTAGACCGTGGCCTGCATCATATAATGTTAATCTTACATCCGGTGTTATGTCAGATACTTCTTCATAATCTAAACAGATTGTATGCATTACCATTGTTTTTATGTCTGTGCTAGAATAAAGAGGATCATTTCCTTCTGATTGTGCAATTTTTATTGTGTCTAAACATAACAATGCCATTATATCTCTTGTTGGTGCAGTACAATATGTTGGTCCTTTGTATCCCATTTTATATAAATAAGGAACCAATGCACAATGATCTATGTGGGGGTGAGAAATTATTATTGCATCTACTTCATCAATTTTGAATTCTGGAACATCTAAATATGGAAACGCTGTTGGATCTGATAATTGTTTGGCTGCGTTAATTCCACAATCCAGTAGAACTCTTGATTCCGGTGTTTGTAATAAAAAACAAGATCTTCCAACTTCTCTTCCTGCTCCAAGAACACTTAACCTTATCCATTCTTCTCTTTTCTCCCTTATCCATCCGTCATAAATCCTTTTTCCTACTTTATGTAAGAATTTTCTTCTAAAATCAGAATTTTCATACAATACATATCTTATGTTTTCTATGATTTTTGATTTTAATGCAGGAGTTCTTTTTATTAAAGGGACCCATAATGTTTTTTGTTTTATTTCTTTTAGTAGTTCCCCTTGTTTTCCTATTGCTAATCCGGGTTTTTCTGATTCTATTATTACTCTTGATCTTTGAGGATCAAATATTATATTGCTTATTTTTGCTTCTTTTGGGATTATTTTTTTTATTAGTATTTCTGCTTTTTCTTGGTCTAATGTTAATGAAGGGTCTGGTCTTAGTTCAACTCTTTTTTTAATAGAGTTAACTATTTCTTTTATAATTCCATTAGAGTTGAATAAGAAATCTTTATTTTTTGTATAAAGTACTATGTTTGCGCCTTCAAATACACTATCTGAGATCTTTGCAGTTTTAGGTATATGTTTTAATACTTCATCTAAAATGTTTGCCATTTTTGTTGTTAGAATATTTAAACTAAAATTTTTGTGTTTATTTCTTGTTCTAAAACCCTTTTTATTCCATCTTTTGTAATGTTAATAACGTCAAAACCATTTCCAGAAGCTATGTCTCTTTGTATGGCAGCATTAAGAGATTTTACTGCTAATTTTGTTGCTTCTTTTATTGGCAAATCTTTTTTATAATCGGACTCTAGAACCCCCAAGGCAAATTGACTCCCTGAACCGTCTGCTCTGTAATCAGTTGCCTCTATTACATCACCTGCAACTCCCACTTCATATAAACTAAATCCTTTGTTGTCTTTTCCTCCAACTAAGAAGCCGGTTATACTCGGGATCATGCTTGGCCTTCTAATATTTGAATATACTATGTTTGCTAAAAGATTTGTTGTTTCTTTTACACTTAATTCTTTGCCTCTTCTTAAAGAAGCTAATTTTATTTGTGCCTTTATTATTTTTATTAACATTTGAACATCTGATACAGAACCGGCTATTGTAACTGCTACATTATCACTTATTTTTATTATTTTTCTAAATTTCTTATCAACAATCATATAGCCTGCTGTTACTCTTTTATCTGCAGCAAGAACAACACCATCTTTGCATACAAGTCCTATAGTAGTTGTTCCAGTTTTCTTATGTTCCATTTTTTTAGATTCCTAGAACCAGTTCAATTTAATATTAAATTAGATAGATTGTTTATAAATGTTTCGGTTGCGTAATCCTTGTTACTTTATGAATTGTAATTGAACCATCAAAAAGATAGTTTGCAAAAACTATATTTTGAAATCAAAATTTATTTAAGTGTATTACTTATCTAATTTAATGGTGGTTTGTAATGACTGACAGTTCACTTTCAAAATCATATAGGAAATTTGATACACGTAGAACCATGGAAGAAGATGCAAGAGAAGCATTTAGTCAGATTATTCCACATATTCAGGAACGATATCCAAGTATTAGGTTTAATACTTTGGATGACCTACAGAGGGGTGATGGTGGAGAGTACTTTATATGTGGAGCATATGAAGGCAGGTTTTTTTTTGGAATTAAAAGAGAAAAGAGCATAGTTCTGAAATGGGAATCCTGTGATTGGGGTGAAGAAGGGTTTCAATTATTTTCTCCTATAATTCAATTCAATGATCCTTGGGGATATGAATTCACTAATTTTGAATCTTTGGATAAGTTATTAGAACGAAAGATTAAAGTTGCCTAAATAATCAGATTTCTGAAAATTGTATATAGTAGATTTTTTTGGAGATACTGAAGGAATAGAGTTAATAGAAGAATAAGATAAATTTAAATATAAAATTCTTATTATTAGTTTTATGAAAAGGTCTTATTGGAGAATTGTTGGGAAGATAATTAGTAAATCTGATATTATTCTGGAAATATTAGATGCAAGGAATTTTGAAGAGAGTAGAAATGAGGAAGTAGAGGACAAGGTAAAAAGAAGAGGGAAAAAATTGATATTAGTTGCTAATAAAGTTGATTTAATTAGTAAAAAAGAACAGAAAAAATTAAAAAATTGTGTTTATGTTTCTACCAAGGAAAGAAAGGGTATTGGAATATTAAGACAGAAAATATTATCATTGGCCCCCAGACATAAAGTTGTTGTTGGTGTTGTTGGATATCCAAATACTGGCAAGAGTTCTGTTATAAATTCTTTGGCTGGAAGGCATAAAGCTAAGACCAGTCCTAAAAGCGGATTTACTAGGGGTTATCAGTATATCAGAATTGGAAGGATATTGTTGATAGATACTCCCGGTGTTTTTTCTTTTGGAGAAAAGGATGATGTGAAGTTGGCTTTGATTGGAAGTAAGGATCAAACAAGATTAAAAGATCCTGAGTTTGTTGCTTTGAAATTAATTAAGGTACTTAAAGGAAAAGTTGAGGAATTTTATAAGATAAAAGACGAGAAAAGTTATGAGAAGAAGTTGGTATTAATTGCTTTAAAATTAAGAAAGTTGAAGAAAGGTAATGAACCAAATACTATTGAAACAGCTAAAATAATTATAAAAGATTGGCAGAAAGGGAAAATAAGATGAAATTATTTGAATCAAAAGAGTTACTCTTGTTTTTTTCTTGCCACTCCGATGTTTCTTGGAGTTGCTACAAATAAATTTTCTGATAGCCCCGCAATGTCCCCGCTTATTGCGCTACATGTATTTTTAATTCTTCTTATTGCTAGTTTCATTAAGAAAGAATCGTCCATTAGGTGGCTTGTGTTGATTAATGCTATTGTTTTTCCTTCTCTTAGATGATCCAGAACTTCATTGATATTATCTTCTGTTTTTATATCAAATATCTTTACTTTTAATTTCTCTGGTTTTTCCTCTTTTTCACCCACATAAACTTCATGATACTCTTCTGTTTCATAATCAGAAGGCATTTCATCATATTTCATCATATTTCTTATCCAATCCCTCATTTTAGCACCTTTATTTTTTTAACCTTAGTCTTGATGTTTTTATCTTTTTGTATTAACTGTTGTATATATTTCTCTGCTATTGTATGTTTTCTCGGGATGTTTATATATATTTTGTTTCCTGTTTTATGGATTTTCTTATTTTTCCATTTCTTTCTGAATTCCTTTACGGCCTTTTTGTTTGTTAATGGTGGTCCGTAATGCCTTTTTTTGCTTGATAATACTTTTTTATCTGTAATATAGTAAAATATTGCTTTTTGATTCCAATTCCAATCTGCTTTTTTTAGTTTAAAATCATTATTTTTTAGTTGTTTTTTGATATAATTGAAAGTGTATAATAATTTAGATCCTATTACATCCTTCTTTCCTTTTAATGGAATGACTTCCAGGATTGTTATTTTATCTTTTGTTTCTGGGATTCTAAATTCTTCCTGATAAAAGAATAAATCAGATGGGTGTTTTAAATATTTTTTTGCTGCTTTTATTATTAGATTATATTTTTCTTTTGATAACGCCGCCGCAGCATTTCTTCTTTGGTCTGTTGGATCTATGAATATTAAAGGAGAAGTTTTTTTTGATTTATTTAATTCTTTTATTACATTAGCGTCCCCTATTAGAGTTTTAGATTTCCATTTTGCAATGTTTTTTATTAGGTTGTTAAATGTTTGGTAATGGATTGTTAGTAATTCCACCAGATATCCAGAAAATCCTTTTATGTATGATTCTGCCCCATATACTTTTTGAGCTCTGAAAAATGCCTTTGCGAGTCTTATTTCGTCTTTATTCTTGAATTTTCTTACATATTTTGTATGGAATGGGCTGATGTCTGTTATGTTTTCTGCTTCTGACGGTTTTTTTATTTTTAGTATTGGAATAACTTCTATTGTATAATTGTCAATTTTTATGTTAAAGTAATCTCTTGACCCATGCAGTTTCTTAACCTTGAAATGTTTCCTTAGTTCTTTTTCTAATGTTTTTGAAATGTTTTTGTATTTCTTTGGTGTAAATCTTGCATATATGTCGATGTCATGGTTATTATGCACCCAAGTATCTTTTCCTATTGATCCACCAAGAATTAGTTCACAGTGTTTAATCTTTATTTTTTTATAGAAGTCTTTTATTATTTTATTTATTTTTATTTTTTCTCTTCTGGTTGGTTTTATTCTTTCCAGAACTTTTTTCATGTTCTTATTAATATTGTGAAATTTATAAAATTATTGATTCTTAGTTAGTTTTATAAAATATAAATCCTTTATTGATAATATGATTTACTTGGGTCCGGGAGGAAATTGTGATAAGGATACGGCAAGTTCTTTGAAGAAAGTCAAAGAATCTGGTTTGGGAGCTCAAGAGATAGAATTTGTTCATGGAATAACTTTGAATAATGAAAGATCTAAAGAGGTAGGAGAATTAAATAAGAAATTAAAATTAAAGTTGAGTGTTCATGCTCCTTATTATATTAATCTGGCTGCTAAAGAAAAAAGGAAATTAGCTAAATCTAAATATTGGATTATTACGAGTGCAGAAAGGGCTCATCACATTGGAGCAAAATATCTAGTTTTTCATCCGGGGTTTTTTATGGGCAGAGATAAAGAGAAAGTATTTGAATTAATAGGTGATTCTGTTGGGGAGATTAAAGATATAATTAAGGATAAGGGTTTTGATGTTAAATTAGCCCCCGAGACTACTGGAAAACATTCTGCGTTTGGTAGTTTGGATGAAATCTTGAGACTAAGCAAAAAGTTGAGGATAAATTATTGTGTTGACTTTGCTCATTTATATGCTAGAAATAATGGAAAGATTGATTATAAGGAAATATTGAAGAAATTAAAAGAAAAAGAGGTTCATTGTCATTTCTCTGGTATTAATTATTCTGAAAAAGGAGAAAGAAATCATCTAAGAATTAGCTCTAATAAGCCCAATTTTAAAGAGTTAGCGAAATTATTGGTTAAAAAGAGACAGAATTTTGTTATTATATGCGAGAGTCCTAGTCCATATTCAGATAGTTTAAAGATGAAAAAGATTGTAGAGAAGACTAGATAAATATTTATATCAAATTGTTAGTTTTAATCTGATGCAAACTATTTTTAATAAAGGTTTTACTGTTTACAAGAATAAGGACAATAAAATTGTTATTGCCGCTCCTCATTCTGGTCCTGCTTTAGAGACTGTAACAAGCAGAGATGATAATTCTGAGACTGTGGCGAGTTTATGCTGGAGAAATTTAAACGGTACTCTGATAATATCTAATGTTTCCAGGAAGAGGTTATATGGAGTGGATTTTAACAGAGATATTCCAAGTTTTAAAACTTCTTTAAAAGGTTATAAAATGTTTATTGAGGGAGAAGATGTTAAGAAAACCCTGGATTATAAGAAAAAATATGCATGGGTTGCTAAGGATGAATCTGATTATGAAAATAGATTAAGGATTTATCAGAATTTCTGGGCAGAAGTTAGTAAAGGAGATATCATAATTTTAATTCATAGGGCATTTAATAGAATAAAAGCTGTCCCAAGTATAATTGATATTGTTACTTTTAAAGATAAAGGGATTAAAAAAAGTATAATGAAGGAAGTTGTTCATGATTTGAATGTTAAATATTATGATTTTTTAAGGAAAATCGAGAATGATTATAAGGACAGTATTTATTTTGAGACTAAGAGGTCTGTTTTGAATATTTTGAGAACATATAAAACTTTTAATTTAAATAAAATTGGTTATAGTTTTTCTGAAAATGTAAAAAAAGATATTAAAAAGATTAATGAATATGCTGATAAAATTGCTTTAAGGAGATTAAGAAATAATTTTACTCCACAATATTTTTTGGAAGCAGTAAGAAATGCTTTAAGATATATTCCTAGTCCGGTTATTACTGTTGAGAATGTTTTCGATGGTGAATTAGCTTTAGGTCCTAAAAGAAAATTATTTCCCCATACTGGTAAGACAATAATTGAGGTTGAGCCAAGTTATTTTATGAATTTTTGGCATCCACATATTACTGCAAAGATTATTGAAGACGTTATAGTTAGGGTTGGAAACAATAGTTATTGAATTTCTTACTTAATTATATCTGTTATACCTTCTTGGTTGTCTTCTTCTAAATGTGTTTTTATTTCTTTGGTCTCTTCTTTGGTCTCTAATAACATTTATCTTTTTTAAGTAAGGGCTTTCCGCTTTCTCAATAGAGAAGGAAGAGTGGTCGCTAATGATTCTAGAAAAATTATTGTGATCATAGTCACATAATAAGTTAATTACTTTTCCCATTTCTCCTGCCCTGGCAGTTCTACCTATTCTGTGTATATAATCTGTGGAATCTTTTGGTATTTCATAGTTATATATATGGGAAACATTATTAATGTGCAACCCTCTTGCGGCGACATCAGTACATACTAATACACTGACTTTGTTATTGTTAAATAAATTTATTGTTCTTGTTCTTTTATTTTGAGAAAATCCTCCGTGAATGGCGACCGCATCAATTTTATTTGCACTAAGATTTTTCACAACAAAATCTGTGGTTCTTCTCGTATTACAGAAAACCATAATCAAACCCGATTTTTCATTTTGACATAAATGTGCAAGTAATGAAAATTTCATACTTCTTGATATGTTGTAGTATATTTGCTTAAGTTTTCCTGGGTCTACATGTTTCTTAGCTGATACGCTAACATGGTTAATCATGTGTTTGTTGGCTAGATTTCTTATGTTTGATGATATTGTTGCAGAAAAAAATAAAGTTTGTCTTTTTGAAGGACATTTTCTGATTATCTTTTCTACGTCTTCTATAAATCCCATGTCAAACATTCTGTCTGCTTCATCTAAGACCAATATTTTTACTTTTGAAGTATTGATTGTTTTTCTTTGAAAATGGTCTAGTAATCTGCCGGGTGTGGCAACAACTACGTTTGCATGAGATAAATCATGAATTTGATGATTGATTGCAACTCCCCCATAGATTGATATAATTTTTAATGGTTTATTTTCTGAAAATCGTTTTAATGCTTCCTTTACTTGTTCTGCTAGTTCTCTAGTTGGTGTAAGGATCAATGCTTGTAACCCTTCTTTTGGAATCACTTTTTCAATGATACCACAACCAAAAGCTAGTGTTTTTCCAGAACCAGTTGCTGATTCACCTATAACGTCTGTTCCGTTCATTATGTGAGGAATAGATTCTTTTTGGATTTGTGTTGGTTTTGTTATTCTTTCTTTTTTTATTGCAGTTAATAGTTGACTGCTTAATTTAAAATTTTCAAATGTATTCATATTTCTATACTCTCCTTTAGTATTCAGCACCCTTATAGAAAAAGCGAAATGTTCAATGTCGATCAAGTGCTCTCTCGTCAATAGTAATGCTTATGTTAGAAATATAATTTTGTTAGTATATAAAGCTTTCGGTTTGTTACTTTCGAGGGACTAAGAATTATTTTACTAATTTCTAGCATCTACATTTATGTAATTCTGGGTGTTAACTTTCCTAATTCTGGTGTGTTATACATATAATCTGGTAATGATGCTGTTTTTCTTCTAAACTCTGCTTCTCTTCCAAAAACAATTAATGTATCCTCACATATTGATGTTTCAGGGATAATTATTCCCTCTTTCATAACAAATAAATCAATATCTGGATTTGATCTTTCCCAGTTATCTATGTCGTAAAACCCAAAGAAATCTATCATTTTTGTAGCTTTTGGTGGATCTTTTTCTTTAATTTTTCCCCATAAGGCCGCTAATAAGAAAACATATTTTTGTAATCTTTTTTTATGTTCATTTAGAACTTCCATTAAGTGATCTTCTGCACCCAATCTTGGATATTCTGGACCAAATGCTTCATATAAACCAGCCTTGTGTATGTATGCCCTAATTGGTGGTCTAAATCGTCTAAATTTAGTCTTGTTTAATTGCTTATCGAATGCCATCTTTTTATCTTAAAGTATTGGAAAAATTTAATAAAGGTTTTGTTTAAGAAATTTCAACTAATTTTATTTTGAAATGTAATGTTTTTCCTGCTAAAGGATGATTTAGGTCTAATATTATTTCTTTATCTGTTACTTCTTTTATTTTTGCCGGAAATTGTTTTCCATCTGGTGTGCCTAGTGCTAACATCATTCCTGGTTTTGGTTCCTGGTCTTGAGGTAGCTGTTCTCTTGGTATTTTTTTAATTAATTGGTCGTTGTGTTGTCCGTAGCCTTGTTCTGGTTCTATAGTTATTTCTTTTTCTTGGCCTTTTTCCAT
>JAFCDD010000041.1 GCA_017609845.1 Candidatus Woesearchaeota archaeon
ACTATTGTTGTTAAGAAGATGTTTAGTTAGTTTTATAAATAATTTAGATTTCTATTGAGTTATGTTTGGATTTTTGAAGAAGAAGATTAAGGGAGCTATTGATAAGATAACTAAAAAGGTAGAAAAGGAAGTTCCTGAAGAAACTAAAGAAATAGAAGTTAAAGTAGAAGAAAAACCCAAGAAGAAAAAAGTAGAGATTAAGAAAAAAGAGAAAAAGAAAGAGAAGAAAGTAGAAAAAGAGTTTGTTGAAGAAGATGAAGAGGAATTTAAGGAAGAAGTTAAGGTAGAGGTTAAAGAACCAAAAGTTGAAGAACCTGAAGAAAAGGAATTTATTGAAAAAAAAGGTTTTTTTAAAAAAATAAAAGAGAAGGTAACTACAAAGAAAATTTCTGAGAGTAAGTTTGATGAATTGTTTAATGAATTGGAGATGGCCATGTTAGAGAATAATGTTGCTTTGGAAGTTATTGATAAGATTAAAGAAGATTTGAAGATGGATTTGGTTAATGTTCCAATAAAAAAGAAAGATATTCATAATAAAATTCAGGATAGTTTAAGAGAGAGTATCAAGGATTTGTTGGTTGAAGGAGAGGATTTAATTAAAAAAGTCAAAGAGAATAAAGAAAAACCATTTGTTATTGTATTTGTTGGCGTAAATGGTTCAGGAAAAACTACTACAATTGCTAAATTAGCAAAGAAATTTTTGGATAATAATTTGAAACCTGTTATGGTTGCTTCAGATACATTTAGAGCTGCCGCAATACATCAGTTAGAGGAACACGGAAAAAGAATTGATGTTAAGGTTATAAAACATGATTATGGTTCTGATCCTGCTGCCGTAGCTTTTGATGGCGTTAAGTATGCCAAGGCTCATAATTTAGATGTTGTTTTGGTTGATACTGCCGGAAGGCTTCATAGCAATGTAAATTTAATGGATGAGATGAAGAAGATTGTTAAGGTAGCTAAACCAGATATGAAGATATTTGTTGGTGAAAGTATTACAGGAAATGATTGCGTCGAGCAGGCAAAGAGTTTTAATGAGGCCATTAAGATTGATGGTATTGTTTTAAGCAAGGCAGATGTTGATGAGAAAGGGGGGGCGGCAATTAGTGTTAGTTTTGTTACAAGAGAGCCTATTTTGTATTTGGGTAATGGGCAAAAGTATGAAGACTTGGATAGGTTTGATAGTGAGAAAATTATTTCTAATTTGGGATTATAGTATATAAAATCTTATATATAGGTTTTATTTTTAAACATAAAATGAGAGAGGTGCAATCTCCAAGTTCAATTAATACGTATTTACTTTGTCCTAGAAAGTATTTTTACACTTATATCGCCGAACTTCCAAGAAAAGAATCAATAAATTTGATTAGGGGAAAAATTGCCCACAATGTTTTGGAAGATTTTTTTGATTTGGATGTTAATGTTATTAGTAAAGAGAATTGTGAACAGGAATTTAGAATTATTTTATTTGATTTATTGAAACAAAAATGGATAGGAAAGAAAAAACAGATTTTTAATTTGAATTTAAGGAATGAGGAGATTGGATTTTATTTTAGAGAAACCCAATTAATGTTAGATAATTGGTTGCATGGATTTATAGACAAGCTTGATACGAGTAATTTAATTGAATCTTTTAATAATTTAAAACCAAGAAGGGAAGAAAGGTTTTTTTCTGATAAATATAAAGTACAAGGTTTTATTGATGCCATTCATGAAGGGGAAGAAATTAAAATTGTAGATTATAAGACCGGAAAGAGGTTTGAAATTAATGGTGAAATAAGAAGGCAGATGGGAATTTATGCTTTGTTGTATAAGGAAAAGAATGGTGTGGTTCCTAATAAAGCAGTTGTTAATTTCTTGAAATTTGGAGAAAAGGAGATTGAGATAGATGATGCCTTATTGGATGATGCCAAAAAAATATGTTTTGATATAAGGCAGTTAACTGAGAGTGATGACATTGCTGATTATCCTATAAAAATGGAGAACCGGACAATGTGATTTTTATGAGCATTGTTTTGAAAAGAAAGATTTAAAAGAAAAGGAAATCTAATACTTTTATGAAAGATTTCAAAGCCAAAATTTTAGCATGGGCAATTGCTATTGTTTTGGTTATTTTTGTTTCTGTTGGTATAGCTACTTTTTATGAACGGCCTGATTTAGAAGAATGTTATAGGCCTGCTCCTTGTGCTGAATAAGAATGAAGTTATAATGGAAGATTATTCTAGAGTTGTTTTTATGGTTTACTTAATTTCCGGTTTTTTGGCTTTAGTTATTGGTCTGGCTTTGAAAAATAACAAGGTTGTTAGTTTTGGTTTTGGGGTTGGTGGTGTAGCTAATATTATTGTAGGGTTTTTATTTTATTGGAGATATTTAGGAGATTACATTAGGTTTGTTGCTGTAGGAATTTTATTAGCGTTGTTAATATGGTTCGCTTATAAGAAAATGCGATAATTTATTAAATAAAGCTATTTCTAATTAGATTATGGTTTTAGATAAGTTGGGCAGTAGTTTAAGAGAATCTTTGAAGAAGATAGCCAGGGCTGTTTTTGTTGATGAGAGAGTAATTAATGAGTTGATAAAGGATATTCAGAGAGCTTTAATTTCTGGGGATGTTAATGTTAAATTGGTTTTTGAGTTAACTGAGGGCATTAAAAAAAGATTTTTAGAGGAAAGACCAAAAAATGTTAATGAAAGAGATTATTTGATCAAAGTAGTTTATGAAGAGTTAGTTAAGTTTTTGGGTGGCGATGATGAAGAAATTAAGATTGAGAAAAAGAAGCAGAAGCCATATAAAATTATGTTTGTTGGTCTTTATGGTTCTGGAAAAACTACAACCATTGGAAAATTAGCTCTTTATTATCAGAAAAGAGGATTTAAAGTTGGAATTTTGGGATTGGATGTTCATAGACCTGCTGCTATTGATCAGATAGAACAATTAGCTAAACAGATTAATGTTGATTCTTATACTAAAAGAAATGAGAAAGATGTTATTAAGATTTATAATGAGTTTAAGGGTGATTTTTCTAAATATGATATTTTGTTAATAGATACTGCTGGAAGGGATGCTTTAAGTGATGATTTGATTAAGGAAATTAAGGAGTTGTATAATAAGGTTAAGCCAGAAGAAAATTTACTTGTTGTAAGTGCGGATATTGGTCAGGCTGCTAAAGAACAGGCAGAAAAATTTCATGAGAATGCTAAAATAACAGGGGTTATTGTTACTAAATTAGACGGAACTGCTAAAGGGGGAGGAGCTTTGAGTGCCTGTAATGTTACTGGTGCTAAAATTAAATTTATTGGTGTTGGAGAAAAGGTAAATGATATTGAGAAATTTAATCCCAAAGGTTTTGTTTCTAGGTTATTGGGCATGGGAGATTTGGAAGCTTTATTAGAAAAAGTAAAAGTAGAAGTTGATGAAGGTGAAGTTGAAGATTTGGGTAAGAAATTTTTGAAGGGCGATTTTAATTTCTTGGATTTGTATGAGCAAATGCAACAAATGAAAAAATTGGGACCATTGAACAAAATTGTTGATATGATTCCTGGTTTTAGTAATTTGAGCATCCCTAAGGATATGTTGAGTGTTCAGGGAGAAAAATTAGAAAAATGGAAGTTTATTATGCAGAGTATGACTAAAGAGGAACTAGAAAATCCTGATATTTTAACAAGAGACAGGATAGATAGAATTGCCAAAGGTTCTGGGGCAACAAGTGGAGAAGTAAGAGAATTGTTGAAACAGTATAGACAGAGCAAGAAATTAATGAAGGCTATGAAAGGAAAGAGCCCCGATAAGTTAATGAAGAAATTTATGGGAAAAACTAGAATTTAGAAAATTATTTAAATATCTGGGAGGTATAGCTTATTATGTTTTTAAAAAAAAGAGGACAAACTACGCTTTTTATTATTATTGGAATCGTTATTTTGGTCGTAGTTGGTATTCTTTTTTATTTTAGAAGTAGTTTAGGTGTTGAAGGAGGGGAAGTTTCTTTTTCTTCTAAGGTTGATGAAATAAAGTCTTATACACAGGACTGCATTGACAACACTGTTAAGAATGGTTTGGTTGAGATTAATTCTAAGGCTGGTTATTATGGAAATATTCCTGACTCTTATGAAGGTTATGTTTATCTGTATAATGCTCCTAATGATTATACCCTGTCTGATGCAGAAGTTGAAGAAAATATAAAAAGTTACGTTGAGAATAATTTGGATGAATGTATTGATGAATATAGTATTTTTAAGGGAGGTTATGATATTAAATCTGGAGATCCCGTTGTTAGTGTTGAGATTGGTGAATTGACTAATGTTAATGTTAAGTACCCTGTTATTATTAGGAAAGGAAATGAGAAAGCCGAATTATTTGATGATTTTAAGATTGTAAGCGTTAATGATGGAATGAAGAAGAGTTTACAAGAGGCCAGAGTGGCAGTTGATAATTTTATACAGAATGATTATATCTGTGTTGCTGATCAGAATGTTGGCGGCGGTTTAAATGTCGATGATGTTGATTTGTGTTCATGGTTAAATGTAGACGATGATATAGAATATAGATTTATGTTTGTGTTAGGTGAAATATAAATGAATAAAAAAATATTATTTTTGGTATGTTTGATTTTTTTAGCTACTATTATTTATGTTTATGGTTTGATTGGAGCGGAATGCGGATATGACAATGATTGTGTAGGAGAAAATGAAGAGTGCAGGGCAGGTATTTGTAGAGAAGGAGGATCGTTGCTCACCGAACCTTCGTTTTCCTGTCAAGAAAGTGATTGTTATGATAGTGCTGGATATTTAAAACAAGAATGTTTTTCTAATCCTTCTGGTTGCAGTCCTGTTAATATGTTTAGCAGTGAGGAAAGTTGTTTGGTTGTGGACAAGGAAATTGCTGATGATGTTATTTGCAGTGGTTGTGGAAGCATTAGTAGTAAGGGAGGGAGTATTGATTTAAGAATTTGTCATAAGGATGATGATATTTCTTCAAAAAGAGGTTTAATTCTTTTATCTGGAGATAATGGGATTAAGATTAGAGGAAAACAAAAAGGAAAAATTAGTGGGTACGGTATGCTCAATATTAATTTATGGTTTGATATTGATACTAAGGCAGGAGATAAATTTATTTTAAGTCATAAAGAAGAAAAAAAATATTTGTTAAAGGGTTTTGGGAGTAATGACTTTT
>JAFCDD010000042.1 GCA_017609845.1 Candidatus Woesearchaeota archaeon
GATTCTGAAAAGAAAACTCTTTTATTAGATTTCTTAGAACAACTAGAGAACTCCAGAAGTTATTTTAAAAGGTTTAAAAAGAGCAGTTATTATAGTAACTTAACCTAATCAAATCCAACCACTTATTTTCTTCCGATTCATTTCTCTTTCATCTCTCTAACAGTCTTCTTAAAGAATTCAATCTGCTTCTCAGATATCTTGCCAAACTTCAAATAATAAATCTTCACAGACCTCAAAAAAGGACTTTCCCTATAAAAATCTTCAGGGATATCAAACATCTTCCTTAACTTAGCATTTTTAATCTCCCCTTTCAACTCATTCTTCTGACAATCATAACATATCGGAAACTGTCTCCTTGAACTAATCTTAACTACATTCTTCTTGCATATAGCACACCTCTGGTTATACAAAACTTTCATTTTATTTATGACTATACCAAAATATTAATTTATCTTTCTCTTTTTTATCCAACCTGGCAAAATATAACCTATTAAACTGCACAAGATCACCAATCTTCAAACTCCTTAACGCCTTCTCTCCAACACCATTAACAACCTTGCCATCATCCATTAGAACAGAAACATTCACGCAATCATCAACACCAACCCAATGAATCAACTTAGCATCCATCTTTGGATTGTATTCTTGAGAAACAAAGGTCTTATTCTTAAAATTAAACAAATTCATAAATCTATATGTTTTATCCTTCTCTAGTTTATCCTGTACATAAAACTTTCCTTTTGTTCTAATAACCTTATACCCTCTATCCTTAAAGTCTGGATGCAAATCAATCTTGGTAATTACTTCAGGAGCATATTTAATATTTATTTTCTTTGGATTTTCAACAAAGAAATATCTATTAGCCAACTTCTCAATAATTTTCCTATTTTCAGCATATAAACTCTCAACACTAATTTTTATTTCGGTCTGAGTTAATCCCAAACCCAAAATAAAATTCCTTATTGCTTCCGGCCTAATCCCTCTTCTTTTTAATGATTGTAAAGACCATGTCCTTGGATCATCCCATCCAGAATATTCTCCACTAATTACTTCTTTTTTAGCCTTTGACTTGCTTAGTTTAATACCTTCAATCTGCAATAAACCACTATGAATTATTTCAGGATGTTTCCACTTAAAGATATTCCATATATATTTCTCCATCATGGATTCCATCATTAAATCTTTGCCACGTAAAATATGAGTTATTTTTAATAAATGATCATCAATAGCCCAGGAAAAATCCAGCAATGGCCATACCCTGTATTTCTTCCCAATCCTAGGGTGTTTTCTATCACTAATCCTAAACAAAACCCTGTCCCTAAAAGCAGGATCTTTATGTTTCATATCTGTTTTTAATCTTAAGGCCAAACTTCCTTCTTTGGCTTTAAATATCTTTTTCCACAATTCCAGATTTTTCTTAATATCATTACCCCTGCATTTACATTCAACGCCTTTAATCCTATTCTCTCTCAATTTTACAGCAGAACAAGAACAAACATAAGCCTTGTTTTTCTTAATCAATTGTTCAGCATACTTGTAATAAATTTCTAGCCTATCAGACTTATAATAAATTTTCTTATCAAATTTTACATCTAACCATCTTAAACCATCTTCTATTAACTTATAAGCTTCCTTGGTAACATCTTTCTCTTCAGAACCAATAGTATCATCCATAAACAACAATAATTTTCCTTTGTATTTCTTGGCATATTCATCATTCAAGATAAAAACCCTCGTATTTCCAATATGCAGTGGTCCACTGGGATAAGGAGCTAACCTCATAATTACTTTTCCCTTAACATTAGGCAAGTCAATTAAGCCTTGTTCTTCTCTTTCTCTTATTGTTGGACCTCCCATTTCTTTTAATTCATCTAATTGTTTTTCATATTTCATAGAATTAACTTTTTTGATTATTTTCTTAACCTTGTTAATTACTTCGTTTTTATCATCAACTTTCTTTAAAGAAAAAATCTTTCCCAAGATTGCATTTAAATTAGCTTTTCCATTGTACTTAACTGCATTTTCTAAAGCTAACCTAAAGATAAGGTCATCCATAAAAATAACATAAAAAACTACTATTTAACTTTTTCTAAGCATCCACAAAATTAAAACAACCCCAATCACACTAAAGGAATCAGCAATATTAAAAATAGGCCATACTTTAAGGTCAATAAAATCCCTAACAAAACCAAAAAATACTCTATCAATTAAATTTCCTATTATGCCGCCAGACAAAAATCCAAGACCTAACCATAAATCTTTATAGCTTTTGTAATACTTAAAAACAAAAAATAACACTATTAAGCCAATAAGAATAAAAACAAGGTTCATGTCTTTTAAAATACCAAAGGCAGCCCCGGTATTCGTAGTATAATTAATAGAAAACAAACCAAAATCTAATTTTTTATTCATAAATAAGAACTTGGTTAACTGATCTAAAACAACAATAAGGAAAATTATAAGGTAAAACTTCTTTTTCATTTATTAATATTTAAAAATGCCCTTGTTTGATTAAATATATCATGAGTTTCTTCTGCCAGATCCTCATTAAGCTTAACAAACTTGTCTTTCATAATAAACTTATTCCATACTTCTTTCCTAAACTTCATTAAGAAATTACCTTTCCATTTATCTTCATAATCAGTCTGTATAAAAGACTTAAAATTTAAAGATATATTACCTTTACAAGCAACACATTTCCTTTTATGGACTTTTTTAGTATCTTTTCCTTTAACAGTAATCTCAATATGAAATTTAACATAATCATTAATCTTTCTTTCTCCCTCCCAAATAATCTTAAAATCTTTACCGCTGCCTTTTAAGATATCCTTATATTCCTTTTCATAAAAATCATAATTCTTTCTAGTAAACCAACTTTTTATATAAGAACATAGTTTATCCATATCAACGATCCCATCTACACTTAAGTCAATCCCCTTAATAACATAATCAAATTCTGCCATTTTATTTACTTTTATTTACTAAATTATTAATCTTTCGGTTACTTAACATATTGATTAAAATATTCTTTAATCCATTCTTGTAAACTATAAAGATGCTCATATATTTC
>JAFCDD010000012.1 GCA_017609845.1 Candidatus Woesearchaeota archaeon
TGTTGCTTATGGAAGTGATATTGAAAAAGTAAAGAAAGTTTTGTTGAGTTGCGTGAACGTTATTGATAAAGAAGTTATTGATAAGGATAAAGATTCTGTAGTTTATTTTACTAAGATGGGAGATTTTGCTTTGACATTTAAGTTGATTGTTTATCTTAATTCCTATAAGGATAAATTTGTTAATGAAGTAAAGTTAAGGGAGAAAGTTTATAATGAGTTGAAAAAGAATAATTTGGAGATTCCTTTCCCTACTCAGACTGTTTATGTTAAGAAATAGTTTTAAATATTTTGTTTTTTTATAATTCTAAATGGAAAAATCTTTGATCGTTGGTGTAGATCCCGGGACCACTTTAGGATATGCTATTATAGATTTTCAAGGTGAAGTTATTAAAGTGGGTAGTTCTAAGGAATTTAATTTGGATATTTTAATCTCTGAGTTGGTAAGACATGGAAATGTTAAGGTGGTTTCGACAGATAAGAGAAAAGTTCCTGGTTTTGTTTATAAGTTAAGTGCCAGATTGGGTGCTAAAGTAATTAGTCCTAGAGAAGATCTGAAAGTAGATTTTAAGAGGAGTTTAGTTAAAATGAAGTTGAGGAATGATCATGAAAGAGATGCTTTGTCTATTGCAGTATATGCATTTAAACAATGTAAGAATTTATTTCAAAGAGTTGATGTTTTTTTAGAGAAGAGAAACATAATGGAAATGTCTGATCATTTTAAGAGCAAAGTTATAGTAGAGGATAAATCCATGGACGTTATTTACAAGGAATTATTAAAAAAAGAAAAATAATTTTATTCTTCTGAATAACCCTTCATAAACCCTTCTTCTGCTGCTGAAATCTCGTCGTTTTCTTGTAGAATTTGCCTGTGTTCTTTAAGGTAAATATTTTGTGTCATCTTCCCTCCTTATTGGTAGATTTCTTAGTTGTTGGCTAAGTAATTCTCCTATTATCTTTGGGTCTAAATAATGCATTTTTATCACCTCATATTTTTTATTGATTGTTGGGCAGTTTTATCTATGAAATGCCATAATTCTCTGAAGTAGATTATCTCTTTGTATTTTGGCCATGAAATATAGCTCTTGCTAGTTCTAAACATTCTTGCACCTCCAGGAAATTTAAATTTAATAAGAAAAAGTTGTTTATAAGTGCTGCGCGACTATGGCTTATAGATCTGTTTTTTTATGTATATTTTAGAGAATATATGTTATCAATAATTATTTATATGTGTTTGAATCTTTTTTTATTATGTCTTATTTTTTGCTAATTACAATCTTGATTGTATTGATATTGCTCTTTATGTATTTAAATTTAAGGAAGAAATTTAGAAAATTAAATGAAGTAAATGAAGGTTTAATGTTTGAGTTGAGAAGTACTAGGGTTAAACATGGCAAAAACTGGGAGCATTTTATTCCTTTTATGGAGGATTTTCCCGGAGATAAAGAAAATGCTGTTTTTTTAGGGATGCCTATTGATTACATTAGTTTTGATGATGAGACTATAAAATTTATTGAAGTTAAGACCGGTAAGTCTACTTTAAATAAAAAGCAGAGACAGATTAAGGATTTAGTTAAGAATAAGAAGATAGAATGGTATGAGTTGAAGTATTAATATTCACCCAACTTTTTAATGCTACCATAATGTAACTTAAAAGATTTTCCTCCTGTTTCTGTCATGATTTCTTCTGATGATATCATATTGTTGTTATTTAGGAATTTTACTTTTCTTGTAAAGGTCCTATAGGGAATTTCGTTATTTTTAGTTAGAATATTGTATATCTCTTTTAGTGTCTTTCCAGAGTTTTCCTTTACTGTGTTTAGAATTAATTTTTCTTCTTCCTTAAGAGTTGAAGAATTTTTAATTTTGTATTCCTTTAAGTTGTTAATTGCTTGTTGTGCGTGTTCTAAAATGATTTTTCTTGATGCTTTTGTTTCTGCAATGTTTCCTGCTTCTTTTAGTAAATATAACCCCGTTCTTATGTCTCTTAGATTATAAGTTTTTTCTACTAGTGTGTTGAATGCTTCTTCTTCAAAGACATTTTTAACAAATGCGTAATCTTTTCTTGTTTTTAGAATATCTTTTGTTTGGTTTAAGTTGTATGGTTTAAATTCTAATTCGCTCAAGGATAATCTTGATAACATTCTTGAGTCTAACTTGGTTAGGAAATCTATGTTGTTTGTTATTAGAAATAGAGATTTTTTGTAGATGTCTTCGAGGAAAGAATACATAAATGAGAAATCTTCAATTTTGTCTGCTTCATCTAGGATAAGCAATGCGGTTTTTTTGTTTAGTATCTCTGCTATTTGTTTTAATAATTCCTCTGTGTTTTTATTGTGGGTCCATTTGTAATTTAATTGAGAACAGACTTCCACAGCAATTTTATGTGATGTGCTTTTTTTCCAGCAGTTTATATAAATTGGAGTTATTTTATCTTCGTATCCTTCTAATTCCTTTATGACTTGTTTTGAGGATACTGTTTTTCCTATTCCTGGCGGGCCGTAAATTAAAAGATTTTTTCCATTTCTGTTTTGTAGTAATGGTTTTATGCATGTAGCCATATATTGTTGTTCTTGTTCTCTAAATGGAATTAATTTTGGTTGATAGTCATAATCAAGATGTTCTGGATTAAGAAATAAAGATTCATCATCCTTTAGTATGTTATCAAATAGACCCATGGTACTTATGGGACTTTTATAGATTTTTAATAATTTCTATGTTGGAAAGCTATATAAAAGAATTTTAAATTAAATTGCCTATGGAAAAAGTTTGCAGAGAAATAATAAGATTGGTTTTAAAAAAGAAGATTAAAACTATTGAAGAAGTATTAAAAGTAAGGAATAAGGTAGTTAGACGATTAAAACCAAAGAAGATCCCTAATTTAATAGAGATAGTATTATATGCTAATAATGAAGAGTTAAAGAAATTAAATTTTATCCAGACTAAGCCCGTTAGAACAATTTCTGGGGTTCATGTTATTGCAATAATGACTAAGCCGATTGAATGCCCCCATGTTAAATCCGGAATAGGACCCTGTATAATGTGTCCTGGCGGATTAGATAGTTATTTTGGGGATATGCCTCAAAGTTATACTGGTAGGGAGCCAGCAACTATGAGGGGCATTAGAAATAAATATGATTCTTATCTGCAGGTTATGAACAGATTGGAGCAGTATATTGTTATGGGAGTAATCCCTGACAAGGTTGAGTTGATTTTAATGGGAGGAACCTTTCCTAGTTTTGATAAAAAATATCAGGAAGAATTTGTTAAGTATGCTTTTAAGGCCATGAATGATTTTTCTAAATTATTCTTTAAGAAAGGGAAATTAGATTTTTTGAAGTTTAAGAAAGTATTTTTATTGCCTGGAAGAGTGGATGATAAAGAAAGAATAAAGGAGATTCAAAAAAGATTATTGAAGATTAAGGGAAAGTGTGAATTAGAGAAAGAACAAAAGAAAAATGAGAAAGTGAAAATAAGATGTGTTGGTCTGACAATCGAAACCAGGCCGGATTATGCTGGCGAGAAAGAAGCCAAAGAAATGTTAAGATTAGGAGCTACTAGAGTCGAGGTTGGAGTTCAGAGTGTTTACGATGATGTTTTGAAGTTTATGTGTAGGGGTCATGATACTAAAGATAATAAGGAAGCGTTTAAAATTTTGAAGAATTATGGTTTTAAGATTAATGTACATTATATGATTGGTTTTAAGGATAAGAAGGATGAGATTGAAGGATTAAAGAAATTGTTTTTAGATGAAGAGTATCGGCCAGATATGTTGAAGATATATCCCGCAATGGTTATGAGGGGAACCAAGTTATATGATTTATGGAGGAATAAAAAATATAATACGATTAAAACTAAAGATGCTATAGAAATTATTTCTGAGTTTAAGAGAAATGTTCCTGATTATGTAAGAATAATGAGGGTTCAAAGAGATATCCCAACTAGTTTGGCTATAGATGGTGTTGATAGGAATAATCTAAGGCAATATGTTAAAAGACATATGGATGAACAAGGTTTGAAATGTAAATGTATAAGGTGTAGGGAAATAAGAAATGAGAAAATTATTAATCCTAAATTGAAAGTTTTAGAGTATGATGCTAGTAATGGCAGAGAATATTTTATTAGTTTTGAAGAGAAAAATAAGATAATTGGGTTTTGTAGATTAAGAATATTTGATAATAAAGCCACAATAAGAGAGTTACATGTTTATGCTAAAGCTGTTGAGATAGGTACTAAGGGCAAAGGAGTTCAACATAGGGGTTTTGGGAAGAAATTAATGAAGAAAGCAGAGGAGATTTGCAGGAAAAATAAGATTAAGAAATTAAATGTTATTTCTGGTGTGGGTGTTAGGGAATATTATAGGATGTTAGGTTATAAGAAAGAAGGGTATTATATGGTTAAATTATTAAAATAGAAAAATATATAATATAAACTACTTCTTAAAATACTATGATAGAATTAGGTGGAAACATAAAATTGGTGGGTTTTAAGGACCTAGAACCAGCTAAATTAATAGTTGTTAAAAAAATGGTTGGCACTTATGCTAAGAAGATAGCTGAGAAAACTAGTTTAAAAGAACTTAAATTAGACTTAAAAACCGTTCATAATAAAGGCAAGAAAGAGGAAAAACAAAAATATGAGATAAATGCTAAAGTTGTTAGTGATAAAAAAGAGTATAATGCAGATATTGCTGAATTTAACTTATTTTATGCTTTGGATAGGGTTTTAACAAAGTTATATAATTCTGTTAAATAAAAAGCTTTATAAATCCAAAATAAACTATTTTAGTTATAAAGGGAGTTAAAAATGGCACAAAGAACCGGCGGATTTAGAAGAAAAACAAGACATAAGTTAAGGAAAAATAAAAAGGAAAAAGGAAAAATAAGTATTAGGAAGTATTTTCAAAAGTTTAAAGAAGGAGATAAAGTTTATTTAAAAGCAGAACCTGCAGTTCAGAAAGGAATGTATTTGCCAAGATTTCATGGCAAGGCAGGATGTATAGTAAAAAAACAAGGAGAATGTTATTATGTTAAAATAAAGGATGGAAAAAAGGAAAAAAACCTTTTGGTTCATCCAATTCATTTGAAGAGAACTTAAAATGGGATCAATAGATATTGTCGAGGAAAAGCCAATAAGTATGTGTGAATTAAAGAGTAAGATCTTGGATATAAAAAAACGAGATAAAGAATTAAACTTTAGATCAAATAAGGTTAAGGAATATTTAGATTTGTTTGTTGATATCACAGAAAAAGAATATGCTGAAATGAAGAAAAAAATAGAAGAACTGGGAATATCAAGATTGAAAGAAAGACATATCGTTAAAATATTGGATATTATGCCACAGGACATTGATAGTTTAAAATCATTATTTGCTGGAGAAAGCGTTTCGATAAAACAGGAAGATTTGATTAAGGTACTTAACATAATAAAATGAGTCTTGAAGATGATGAAAACATTAAGAGAAGAAAAGGCGATTGTATTGGACTTTTTGCCAAATGGATATCCTTTCGATTCAAGACCAATTCATAAGAAAACTCCGATAATACAAGCAATAGGTAAAGACCATTTTATTCTTTTGGAACTAATACCAAAAAAAGATGCTGTTGTTAATGTGCAGGAAGTTGTTTATATTGGAGAAGGGAAGAGAGACAAAATACATCATATTCTTGGCAGGATGCCATTTGATAAGTTAACTCAGACAGGCAAGGGAGAATTGGAATTTGTGATTAAGGAAATGGTTAATGAGAATAGACAAAGATTTGTTGATTTTTTTACTAATTCTGGACCAATAAATACTAGGAGGCATCAAATAGAGTTATTGCCTGGAATTGGTAAAAAGCATATGTGGGAAATATTAGAAGCTAGGAAAGATGGATCATTTAAAAGTTTTGAAGATGTGAAGAAAAGGGTAAAATTAATACCCGATCCGGAGACTATGATAATTAAAAGACTTTTAATGGAGATAAGAGAAGAGGATAAATATAGGTTATTTGTTGGGACGTAAAGTTTTTAAATGGTTGTTCGACTCTTTTTTCTAAATCTTAGAGGATTTTTATTATGGAAACTAAAAAAACTAATATAAAACAAATGATAAGGCTGGGAGGGGCTGATTTAGATGGAAATAGGGCAATATATCATGCCTTGAGGAAAATCAAAGGAGTTAGTTATGCCTTTTCTAATGCTATCTGTAATAAACTTAAATTCGACAAGAAAAAGAAAATTGGAGAGTTAAATGATGCTGATATTAAAAAGGTTGAAGAGTTGTTGAAGGATCCAAAAAAATTTGATTTAGCTGCGTGGGTTTATAACAGACAAAAAGATTATGATTCTGGAGATGATAAACATTTGATATCTTCGGATTTAAAATTAAGAAAAGATTTTGATATTAAAAGATTGAGAATGATTAAAAGTTATCGTGGAGTAAGGCACGGTTTTGGTTTGCCTTTAAGGGGACAAAGAACTAAAAGTCATTTTAGAAAAGGAGCTACTGTCGGGGTAAGTAAAAAAGGAGCAAAAGGTAAGAAGAAGTAAAGATGGGAGATCCTAAACGTCAAAGAAAAAAATATCAGACACCTCTGCATCCATGGAGGAGAGAGAGATTAGCAGAGGAAAAAGTATTGTTAAGAGAATATGGCCTAAAAAATAAAAAAGAGTTGTGGAAGTTTGAAAGTTTATTAAGAAAATTCAAAGCCCAGGCCAAATCCTTGATTGCTGCCACGACACAACAAGCAAAAAAAGAGGAGAAAGAGTTATTGGATAAGTTAAAGAAATTAAATTTAGGAAAAGAAGGTATGAATATAGATGATGTTTTGGGGCTTTCTATTAATGATATTCTGGATAGAAGGCTGCAAACTTTGGTTTATAAATTTGGTTTGGCAAGGTCAATTAAACAAGCAAGGCAGTTCGTTGTTCATGGTCATGTTGCCATTGGGGACAGAGTTGTAAATGTTCCTTCATATTTGGTCTCTATTGGAGAAGAAGTTAAAATAAAATTTAATGATAAGTCAAGTTTGGCTAGTGAAGAACATCCAGAGAGATTAAAAGAGAAAAAGAAAATTGAGAAAGAAGAAGTTAAAGAAGAATCTAAAAAAGAAAAGAAATCTGAAAAGAAAGTAGAAAAGAAAAAAGAAAAGAAATCAGAAGAAAAACCCAAGGAAATAAAAAAGAAAGAAATAAAAGAAACCAAATTAGAGAAAAAAGAAAATGATAGTTAAAAAAGATCAATTGAAATGGGGAGTAGCACACATTTATTCCAGTTATAACAATACCATCGTTCATATCACTGATATTACTGGAAGTGAAACTATTGCTAAGGCTAGTGGAGGAATGATGGTTAAGGCCCATAGACTGGAGAGTAGTCCGACTGCTGCTATGAGTGCTGCTAAAAGGGCTGCTGAAGAAGCCATGGAAAAGGGAATTAATGCAATACATGTTAGGGTTCGAGCTCCTGGAGGGCACGAAGGTCCTAGCAGTCCGGGTCCTGGTGCACAAGCTGCTGTTAGAGCGTTATCTAGAGCAGGATTAAGAATCGGGATAATTGAAGAAGTTACTGCAGTTCCTCATGATGGTTGTAGAAAAAGTCACCATAGAAGAGGGAGAAGGGTTTAAAATGAATATTAAAATTTTGAATAAGAACAAGGAGAGAACTAGTTTTATTATTAATGGTGTAGATGCGGTTTTTGTTAATACCTTGAGAAGGTTAATTGCTGAGGAAGTTCCCACATTAGCTATTGATGAAGTAACTTTCATACAGAATAGTTCTGCTCTTTATGATGAAATTTTAGCTCATAGGCTAGGTTTAATTGTTTTGAAAACTGACTTAAAAGATTTTGATTTAAAGAAAGCTAAAGGAAAAAAGAATCCTATGAATAAGATTGTATTTAAATTAAATGTTAAGGGTCCCGGAAATGTTTATGCTGAGCAAATAAAATTTAAAGACCCTAAAGTTAAGGCAGTTTATCCAAAAACTTTAATTGTTAAGTTAGCTAAAGGACAAGAAATTAAATCAGAAGGTTATGCCGTTATTGGCAATGGGAATGAGCATACCAAATTTTCTTCTGGATTGGTTTATTATAGGGCAGTACCAAAAATAGAAATATCAAAACCTTTGGTTGCTGCTGGCGCAATAAAAGTTTGTCCTAAACATGTTTTTAGATTGTCAAGTAAAAAATTAGAAGTCGTTGATTTATTGAAATGTGATTTATGCATGGCTTGTGTGGATGAGTTTCCTGATTCTATTAAGGTTGAAGGAAGCAAAACAGATTTTATAGTTTATGTAGAAGCATGGGGACAGTTAAAAACTAAAGAGATGGTTCAAAAAGCTTTTGATATACTTGATACTAAGTTGAGCGAGTTAGATAAAGGTGTTAAATAACTCTTGCTTTTGTGCGGGAGTGCCGGAGTGGTCAAACGGGACTGGCTAAGGACCAGTTGGCTTAGTGTCTGCGCAGGTTCGAACCCTGTCTCCCGCATAAAATTAATAAAAATGGTAAAAAGAACAGGACCGACAAATTTGAATTTAAGGAGTTTGAATAGTGACTTAGATGATTTAAGTAGGAAGGAAAACGTTAAGATTTGGAGAAGAATTTCTAAAGATTTGAGTAGATCAACAAGAATTAGAAGAGGAGTTAATTTGACTAGAATAAATAGGTATTGTAAGGATAATGATATTATTGTTGTTCCTGGAAAGGTTTTGGGTGGTGGAGAATTGGATAAAAAAGTTACTGTTGCAGCATGGAATTTTTCTGACAAGGCAAGAGAATCAATTAATAAGAAAGGTAAGGCTATGACTATTAGGCAACTTATGAAAGAGAATCCTAAGGGTAAAAAAGTGAGGATAATTGGTTAAAATGTATGTGAAAACACAAGGAGATCTTGAAGAGGCATTGGATTTTTATATTGAATTGATAAGGAAAGAAGAGAGTATTGAAAAAAGACCTCTCGCTTTTTCCAAACTTTTAGGAGAAGCCCAAAAGAAGAACACAGATTATACACCTTTTGTTAGTGAGGCCATTGTTGCCCATCTGATTGTTTATGGCAAGGTTGTGGCAAAGGATGATATGTCTACCTCAGAAACATCAACAAGAGGATCCGGCATTGATTTTAATACTGTGTTACAAGTAAAATCCATAAACCTAGGAAAGGGGAGTTATTGAACAAATAAGATGGTAATTGATGCTACTAATTTAATTTTGGGAAGATTGGCTACTTATGCAGCCAAGAAAGCTTTAGAAGGAGAGAAGATAGACATTGTTAATTCAGAAAAGGCTGTTATCGTTGGTAAAAAAGAAGACATATTAAAAAAATATAAACAAAGAAGAGAAAGAGGAGATCCTCATCACGGTCCTTTTTTCCCCATACAATCTGATAGAATTGTTAGGAGAACCATAAGGGGGATGTTGCCCTATAAACAAGCAAAAGGGAGAGAAGCATTTGAGAATGTTAGATGTTATAAGGGAGTTCCCAGTAAATTTAAAGATAAGAAATTAGAAACTATTAAAAGTGCTAAATTATCTGACGAGATTGTTAAATATTTAAAAATAGAAAGAATTAGTAAATTTTTGGGTGGAAAATGAAAAAATCGAAAGTTATTCATATTTCAGGAAAAAGAAAAAGTGCTATAGCTAGAGCAACCCTAAAAGATGGTAAGGGCATAATAAGGATAAATAGTAAGTTGTTGGATGTTTATGAGCCTGAACTAGCTAAGTTAAGGATTATGGAACCATTACAAATGGCTGGCGCCCTTGCAAAAAGTGTTGATATTAATGTTAATGTTAAGGGCGGAGGATGGCAGTCTCAAGCAGAAGCTACTAGGTTAGCAATAGCCAAATGTTTGATTGAGTATAGTAAAGATAAAAGTTTAAAACAAAAGTTTGAGGAGTATGATAGGCAATTGTTGGTTGCTGATATAAGAAGAAAAGAGCCTTACAAGCCTGGCGATTCTAAGGCTAGGTCTAAGAGGCAGAGCAGTAAAAGATAAGATGATAATTCCAATTAGATGTATATCGTGCGGTAAGCCTGTTGCGCATTTGTATGAAGAATATTTAGAGAGAATTAAAAAAGGGGAAGATAGAAAAAAAGTTTTAGATGATTTGGGTTTGGAGAGATATTGCTGTAGGGCTTTGTTTTTGGGTCATGTTGAATTACTTGATACAGTAATGCAGTTTAAGAAAAGTTAAAATTATCTTTCTAATTTTTTAAGTTTATTATAAGCGTTCATAACTTTATTTTGATAGATGACGGTTTGGGAGTAAGTTGGAATTCCTTTATACTTTCTTACAGCTCCGAGTCCTGCGTTGTATGCTGCAATGGCAACTCTTAAGTCTCCATTGCTTGCCCTTAGGTTTTTTGCCATTGTTTCAATACAGAAATCTATTGCAAAAGGGATATGAAATCTTTGATCAATTTCTAGAATTTCTTCTTGTGATTTTCCTTTTATTTTGTTTAATAAATCTTTTTTATATCTGTCAAAAAATCTTGTTGCTTTCCTGTGGTGTTCGTCTGAACTTATTTCCATCCTTCTTGCTCGTTCAAAATTATTTTGATGAAAATATCTTTCTGCAAGACTATTTTGTCTTATATATTGTCTCCATTCCTTCCAACCATTTTTAAAGTCATCTGTTATGTGAACATTAAAACCATATTCTTTAGCTGTTTCTGGCATTATTTGAAATAATCCTGCTGCACCAACCCATGATACTGCATGAGCATTGCTTGAAGATTCTACTTTAACGATGGCGGCTATTAACAATGGGTCAACTGGATAAATATCTTTATTTCTTTCTATGGCTGTTTCTATGTGATCGATATATGGCATTAATACAGAAAAACTTTCTTGAATTTCTTCTAATCCAACTCTTTCTCTTTCTTCCTCTTTTGCTTCTACTACCGGAGTAATTTGTTTAGGGGGGGATAAAACATTATCAGAAATATAGAGACTACTTAAAAACCCCATTCCCGTAAATATCGTGCCCCTAATTATATTTGTTAAGTTCATTTTTTAATAGAATGCCATGAGGCATTATCACCTCTTTCTTTTTAAAAAAGAAATTATTTATAAATCTATTTATTATTCTTAAAATTATGAGAGATGATGATTGGTTAAAAGATAGAATGGAACAAATATGGAATTCATTTTTTTCTGATGTTGAAAAAAGGAATAAGATTATTATAAAATTTAAAGGCAAATGGAAAAATAAGTTTGGACATATAAAATTATTAAAAGATAATATTACGGAAATTGCTATTAATGGAATGTTTAAGGATGAATCAATTCCGAGATATTTGATTGATGTTACTATTGCTCATGAATTAGTTCATTATATGCATGGATTTAACAGTCCTCATGAAAAAAAATTTAGATATCCTCATCAGGGAGGGGTTGTAAGAAAAGAATTGATAATTAGGGGAATGAGAAATTCCTTGAAAGAGGAAAAAGAGTTTATTAAAAATAAATGGCCCGAGATTGTTAAAGAAAAGTTTCCTAAGAGAATTCGACGTAGAAACCCTTGGAGGTTATTTTGAGTTCTTTATTTTTACAAAGAACTAGGTTGCCTTCCTTTAAGATTATATTGTTTATCTTAAATGAGGTTTTTTTGTTTGGAATTATTGGTACAAAGAAAATATTATCTTGTGATACCTTAAATATATCTCTTAATTCTGGATATTTTTGAAATACTTTGTTGTTATTGTTTGAATATGTTTCGTTTTTGAAACAAATATATTCTATTTTTTCTGGCAATCTTAGTTTTATTGTTTCTAAGCTTCCTTCATCTAGGTAATAATACTCTTCAGTTTTGTCCTTTATGTCGTTGATTATTGTGTTTAATTCTACTTGATTAACAGTATCTTTTAATTGCACGATTGTTTTTATTCCGAAAAACAAGATTAAAGACCCAATGACTAATGCTAAGATTAAGATGAATGGTTGAGAAAGTAACTGGCCCCTTTTATTTTGCATAATATTAATCTTATTTTTTTGTTTATTTATTTTTCGTTATTTATTTTTCGTTTTTAATAATGGAATTCTTGTATATTTTTTGCAATCTTCGCAGTAGATTATTACCTGATTATTATGTATTCTTACCCTAGAATTTTTTGATGGTCTTAGGTAGGAATAACAGTGTTTGCAGAATTTTCTTTTTTGGCTTCTTGTTAATCTTATTTTAAACTTCATTGCTATTTTTCTTGCTAGTTTAGTATATTTATTTGATAATTCTGGAGATTCATTATATTTCTTTATTTGATAATTCTGGAGATTCATTATATTTCTTATCTGCTTTTTCGAATAATATCTTAATTCTCTCCTTTGCTATATGTTTTTGTTTCAGAACTTTCTTTTTATACTTTGGATGCATGCTATTAATAATTATTTGTTTATATTTAAAAGTTTAGAAAATTAAAGACGAACAGTGAACCAGATTTCCCGTTGCAACAACAGTATCGCCTGGAACGTCGGCCTGTTTAACTTCCGGGTTCGGAATGGGACCGGGTGGAACCAGACCACTATGACCGTTCATCAAGGAAATAAAGTGAGTTGTTTCTTTTTAAGCATTTCGGTTCTTATTTTTCTTGCTTCTCTCATTACTATTTTTTTTATTTTTTTACAGCGAGACCTTCGTTTTGGATTTTCTAAATAATCCACCAGGTTGTTTCTTATTCCTTCTAATCTTTTTAATCCTTTAAAACCAAATCTTTTACTATTGAATTGTGCTTTTATTAATGGATAAATTCTTTCAAAATAAATTTCAAATTCTTCTGTGTCTTTTTGGGAGGGTATTAATGCTATTAGGTCTGGTTGAGAGCTTTCTTCTATTTCCATCATGTATAATCTTGCTAGTACACTTTGAGTTTGGCACCGTTTAATTTTTTCTTTGAATAGCCGTTTCCCATTTTCATGTTTTCTTTTGATGTGTCTGGGGTCTATAATTGCTTTGTACTTTTCTATAGCTCTTAATTCAATATAAGTTTCAGGCATAAAACCATCTAACATAATTGCTAATCTTTCATTTAGGTATATATCTCTTGGATTTCTTTGAAATTCCACTACTTTTTCTACAAGTGCAAGTTCTCTTTGTGTTAATTTCTCTAATGTTGTTTGTACTTTTTCTTGGTCTCTTTTTACGAATCTTACTAGTGTTTCATGTGATAAATATGCTTCTTCTATTGGGATTCTTTTTCTTTTTCTTTGTACTGTTTTTCTTGTGTATGATACCATGTCCAATAATAGTCCATCATTAAATTTTTCTATGTTACCCCCTGCTACTCTGAATAAATACCCATATTTAACTAAGAATGTTCTAGCGTTGAATGGATCATTGAGATCTGGCATGTTACTATTAATGTGAATAATTTTAAAAGCTTTTATTGTAACTACTTTTTAGAGACTATAAAATAGAAAGATTTAAATATTATAATATTACTTGTTTTAATATGGAAAGGCCAAAACCAGAGAAAAGGATGGTTAATGCATTATTTGGAGAAGATGTTCCATTAGTTAGATTAGCTTGCTCTGGCTTAATGGAAGTTCCTTTACATAGATTTTATCCCCATATAAATTTTAAGGACCTTATTGTTTTTGCTATCGGTTCTAGATATGCTAGAGAAAAGAATTTAGATAGTTTTTCTAATTCTATTGAGAATCGTTCTGCTTATCAAATTTTTGATGATGTGGCCAGGATAGAAATTGATGGATATAGTATTTTTCAGTTATTGGGAGCTAGAGAAGCTGGATTGCCGAAGGATTTAAGGAAATTATATGATGGGCTTAATCCCTATAGAACAAAAGATTTAGAGACTAGGTTGGGAAGGGTAGATGAAAGATTTGTTCGATTATTAGAGGGAAATTTACAAAAAAGGCCCAAAGAATTTGTTTCTGAAGGAAGATATAATAATGTTCCTGCTGATAAAAAAGATAATCTGGTGTGTGCAGGTTTTTTGCCTATGAGTTTAATGGGGCGTTCAAATAGGGAAATTGTTGAAGCATATGCAGGTCAAATCGTAAGATTGATTTCAGGATATCCTACAGAAGTTAAACCAATTGAGCCAACTTTATTTTAAATTAATTTAAGTTCTTTTATTATAGAATCTATTTTATTGTCGGAATCCGGGCCAATTGCTAAACATGTAATAGTTCCTGGTTTTACAGTTGTCAGGCCCGCATCTTTTATTATTGAGGTTTTTAATTTTAGTTTTTTTGCTTTTCCATTATAGACTTTTAATTCTCTTAAATCTTTAACTTTTAGAACAACTTTTTTCATTCCTTGGTTTTTCCAGGAATCTATTTTCTTAGGATTTGATTTTAATACTGAATCAACAGAAGCGTGAGCTACTTGCACTGCTAGTTTTCCTTTTGGAAGTTTTAAATCTTGTCTTACTAGAATTGCCTGTTTCATTAATTATTGTAATAGTAACCTTTTTAAATAGTTTATTGTTTTTTTAGGGTTGAGGGGCCATGGTGTAACTTGGCTAGCATCGGGGCTTTGGGAGCCTCAGATCCCGGTTCAAATCCGGGTGGCCCCATTTTAATCAATAGAAACCTTTTTAAATAAGGATTTAGGAATTTTATTAAAATGACAAAGAAAGTTGGTTCTACAGGAAGATTTGGAGCAAGATATGGAAAGAAAGTAAGAAAGAGAGTATTAGATATTGAAAAAAAACTTAGGGGATGGCATAAGTGTCCTTATTGTTCTAAGCTTAGGGTTAAAAGGATGGCAGTAGGGATATGGAAATGTAAGAGTTGTAATAAAGAATTTGCCGGGAGGGCGTATGAGGTAAAATGAAATCATATAAATGTTTTAGTTGTGGTAATTCTGTTAAATCAGAATATCTTAGAAAGAAAATCAGGTGTCCTTATTGTGGGGGTAAAATATTATACAAAACAAGATCTGTACCTACTAAAGTTAAGGCAATATAAAAATGAAGAAAGAAACAGAAGAGAAAATAAAACAATTGCAGGTTATGGAATACAATCTACAGAATTTTCTTGCACAAAAGCAAACCTTTCAATCACAATTATTAGAAATAGAGAACGCATTAAAAGAACTAGAGGAGAATAAAGAAGAATGTTATAAACTTGTTGGAGGGGTTTTATTTAAAGAAAAAAAAGAAAAATTAATTAAAGAATTAAAATATAAGAAAGAAGTAATAGAGTTAAGGATTAAGACTCTTGAAAAACAAGAGGATAAAATAAGAAGTGATGTGAATAAAACACAAAAAGAGGTTGTAAAAGAAATGGAAAATGATAAATGAAGTGATTGCATTGTTGGCTCAAATTGAGGTGGATTATACTGTGCCGAAGAATATAAGGTCAAAAGTAAGGGATATACTTTCTATTTTAAATGGAGAAGGTGAGGAATCAATAAAATTGGATAAATCTTTGCAGGAATTAGACCTTCTTTCTAATGATCCTAGTGTTCCTAGTTTTACAAGAACCCAGATTTGGAACGCAATGAGTTTATTAGAGAGTAATAAATAGAATAGAAATATTTATATATTTGTTGTGATTGGTTTATAAATAAGGAAGGAGTTTACAAAAATGAAAGACATTTTTAACAACATTAAGAAAAAATTTCTTGGCTTTGAGGAAGATAATAATTTTAGTGATCTTGAAGATGAGGATTATCTGGAAATAGACGCTGGAAAGGGAATAGGGACCAAGCAGAAGGTTGTTGTTAAGCCTTTTATTATTGAAGATTTTGCCGATATTAAGCCTACTTTAGATGCTTTAAGAGAAGGTTATACTGTTGCTCTTATTAATATTAAGCCTATAAAAGACAAGGATATTGTTGAATTAAAAAGGGCTGTTAATAAGTTAAAGAAGACATGTGATGCTATTGAAGGTGATATAGCTGGTTTTGGGGAGGATTGGATTGTTGTAACTCCTGGTTTTGCAGAAATTCATAGAACTAGGCAGGTGGAAGAGGTAGAGGAATAATTCTTCATATGATTGAGTTAAAAGAATTCTCAAAAGAGGAAAGAGTCCTTCTTGGCTTGGATATTATTGAGGCCAATATAAATAAGAAAAAAAAGATGACTAAAGAAGAGAAAAAAAAATTTAAGAAAAAAATAACTTCTTTAAGGAAAGAGAGAGACAAAGCATTTTATAAATTAAGAGAACGTTAGTTTTTGTTTAGATATAATTTGGACGTTATTGATAAGATGGGATCAATAATTAAACTAAAGAATGTATGGAAGATTTACAAGATGGATGAAGTGGAGGTTCCAGCATTAAGAGGTTTAGATTTGGAAGTAAAAAAAGGAGAGTTTTTAGCTATTTTGGGTCCTTCTGGTTCAGGAAAATCAACTGCGCTGAATATGATTGGAAGTTTAGATATTCCTACTAAAGGAGAGGTTTATTTGGATGGTGTTAATATTTCTACTTTAACAGAATCTGATTTAGCACAGTTACGGGGAAAGAAAATTGGTTTTGTTTTTCAGGTTTTTAATTTAATTCCAAGTTTGGATGCTGTTGGTAATGTTGCATTGCCAATGATTTTTCAAGGAAAATCAAGAGACTATAGAATAAAAAGAGCTAAACAAATTCTGACAAAGGTTGGATTAGATCATAGGTTGACACATAAGCCAAGTCAGATGAGTGGGGGAGAGAGACAAAGGGTTGCAATAGCAAGAGCATTATCTAATGATCCAGAAGTTATATTAGCTGATGAACCAACTGGAAATTTAGATTCAAAAACAGGATTGGAGGTTATGGAATTATTAAAGGAATTACATAAGAAAGATAAGAAAACAATAATTTTAGTTACACACGATCATAATTTAGTTAAATATAGTCATAGAATTGCTTATTTGATGGATGGGAAAATTTTAAAAACAAGAAAGGTGTAATAACTAATATGAAAAAAGAGGTTTTATTGTTAATATTCTTTATATGTATAATCTCTGTTTTTGCTATAGAGCAAGATACTACTGGAAGTTGGCTTAATAGAACTTATTCAGTTGGAAACTATCCACAAATTGATGTTGTTTCTTTAAAATATGAACCCTATCCTGTTGAACCAGGACAATATTTTACTTTATGGTTGAAGATTAAAAATTTAGGTAACGTTGATGCAGCTAATGTTGAAGTTGAGGTTGTTGAAAAAGAACCATTTTCAATTGGTGAAAATATACAAACAATTGGAAGTTTACCTAGTAGACAAGAATATTTATTGAAGTTTGAAAATATAAAAGTGAGTGAAGATGCAGTTGAGGGAGATAATGTCTTAGAGATTAAATCCACAGCAGGGGGAGGTTACTCTAATGAGTATAAACATGATAAGATAAAGATAAGAATACAAAGTGTAAGTCCTGTTTTAGATATTTCTGTTAAATCTGATCCTGAGATGGTTCCTCAGGGAGGAACAGCCAAAATAACTTTAACTTTAAAAAATACAGCTAAATCTTTATTGAAGGATATAACTGTTAAATTAAATTTGCCTGACGAATTGGTTTCTGTTAATTCTGTTGCTGAAAAAAAGATTGACAGGATTAAATCAGGATCTGAAAAAGACCTTGAGTTTAGTGTTCTTGCTATGGCTGATGCTTCTGCTAAGGCATACAAAGTTGGGATGAACATTACATATTATGATGAAATTGGTAATAGATATAGTAAAATGAATGATATGGGTTTGTTGGTTGGTTCTAATCCAGAATTTGCTATTTATGTGGGGGATAATGAAATTTTGAAAAGGGGAGAGGTAGGAGAAATCTCTTTTGATGTTTACAACATTGGACCAAGTGACATAAAGTTTGTTAACATTGAGTTAATTCCTACTAAAGAGTATGATGTTGTTTCTGTTCCTAAACTTTATTTGGGCAATATTGATTCTGATGATTATGAAAGTGGAGAGTTTAAGGTTTATGCTGGTTCTTGTTTTATGTGCGAGAATGAAATTAAATTTAAAATTTATTTAGAATATAGAGATAGTTATAATAATGAAAAACAGGAAATTGTTTATGTTCCCTTAAAACTTTATTCTGGAAAACAAATTAAGTCATTTGGGTTAAGAAGTGTTGGTAATGGTTATTCTCCTATTATTTATTTGATTATAATAATATTCATTTATTTAGCATACAAAGGTTATAGAAAGGAAAAGAATTTGCCTAAGGCATTGAAATATTCTGCCTTAAAAATGCTTACTTATGTTGTTAGGTTTGTGCGAAAGCTTAAGTGGAGGTACATAAAAAGAGTACCAAGAAAACTAAAGCAATTTTTTAGAAGTTTACGATGATATTTGATTATTTTATTTATTCTTTTAATAGTATAAAGAGTAGAAAATTAAGGTCATGGATGACTATAATTGGCATATTTATTGGAATATTTGCTGTTGTTTCTTTGCTAAGTTTGAGTGATGGTTTAAAGAATGCTATTAACAGCCAGTTTGAAAGTGTTGGTGCAGATAGAGTAATTGCTAGGCCCGGAGGGGGAGACTTTTCTGGTAGTACTCCAGTTACTGGAGATCTTTCTATATCTAAGTTTTTTGATAAAGATGTAGATGTTATTAAAAAAACAAGAGGCGTAGATCTTGCTATTGGTATTTTTATTAAAATAGGAAAAGTAGAGTTTAAAGATCAGTTGAAGTATTTTAATATTGGAGGTGTTTCTACTGGTGCTGACGCTCAAGAGATGGTCGATAGGACAGACTTTCTACAAATAGGTGAAGGGAGATTCTTTAAGGAAGGAGATAGGTATAAAGCAATTGTAGGTTATTCTATGGCAAATGATGGTTATTCCAAAGAAATAAGGTTAAGGGATACTATTTTTATTGAAGGTAAAGCTTTCAAAGTTGTTGGAATATTTGAGAAATCTGGAAACCCAGTTAATGACAATATTGTAAGGATTCCCCTTGATGTTTCAAGAGAGCTTTTTGAGGGTGGTGATGAAGTCTCTACTGTTATGGCTGTTGTAGAAAAAGGCTTGGATCCTGAAGGTGTGGCTGAAAATATTAGGAGGGAGTTAAGAAACCATAGAAATGTTGATGAAGATGAGGAAGACTTTACTGTTACAACTTCAAAACAACTTATTCAGGGTTTTAATACAATCTTAAATGTTGTTCAGTTTGTTATTGTTGGAATAGCAGCAATTAGCCTATTGGTTGGGGGGATAGGAATTATGAACACTATGTATACTAGTGTTTTAGAGAGAACAAGCGAGATAGGAACAATGAAGGCCATTGGTGCCAGAAATAAAGATATTGTTATTATTTTTATGATTGAAGCTGGTTTTTTTGGAATGGTTGGTGGTTTTGCGGGGACAGCATTAGGATTATTGATGAGTAAGGGTGTGGAGTTTGGGGCTGCTCAGGCAGGTTTTGATATTTTAAAAGCTTCATTTTCCCCATTTTTAATAATTGGAGCTTTGTTATTTTCATTTTTAGTTGGCTGTGTATCCGGAATCTTTCCTGCTATGAAAGCTGCAAAATTAAATCCAGTGGATGCTTTGAGGTATGAGTAATGAAGGAATATGTAATGTTAAGTTGGGAAAGTATAAAACATAGAAAGGTTAGATCTTGGTTAACCATGCTTGGTATCTTCATTGGGATTTTTTCTATTGTCACTTTGATTAGCTTAGGTCAAGGTTTAAAGAATGTAGTTGATGAGCAGTTTGAAATGATGGGGGTTGATAAAATTATGATAATGCCCGGGCAAAATCTTCAAAGTATTGGTTTGGCTGGAGATATTCTGTCTGAGAAAGATGCTAAATTGATTGAGAAAATTAAAGGAGTTAAATTAGTTGCACCTATGTTGTATAAAGCAGTTAGATTAAAATATAAAGATAAAACAGAATTTGGTTTTGCCATAGGTCTTCCTACTGATGAAAGGATGAATCTTGTTATGAGTATGGGAAATTTTAATATAGAAGATGGAAGAGTATTAGAAAAAAAGGATCAGAATAAGGCGATGGTTGGATGCAGACACACTAATGGAGATCTATTTGGTAAAAAGGTAAGAATTGGAGATAAGATATATGCAGAAGATAAAAAATATACTGTTGTTGGTTCAATGGAATGTATTGGTAGTAAGCCAGATGATGGACAGATTTACATACCTTTGGAAGTTTCGAGAGATTTATTTAATGAGGAAACAAAGGTTGATGCCTTTTATGTCCAGGTTAAAGAGGGTTTTAATCCTGCTGATGTTGCAGAAGATATTAAAAGGAGAATGAGAAAAGATAGGGGATTGGAGAAGGGGGAAGAAGATTTTAATGTTCAAACTTCTGAACAATTGATTGAGACCTTTGGTGCTATTCTTGGTGTTGTTCAGGCAGTTTTGATTGGAATTGCCGCCATTAGCTTGTTGGTTGGTGGAATAGGCATTATGAATATTATGTATACCAGCGTATTGGAGAGAACTAAAGAGATCGGTGTGATGAAAGCTATTGGGGCTAAAAATAGAAGTATCATGATGATTTTTCTAATTGAATCTGGTATGATGGGTTTGGGCGGAGGAATTGTGGGAGTGATTGTTGGAATTGGTATTGGAAAAGTTATTGAATCAATTGCTAAACAAACAGGATATGTTTTTTTAAAAATAACTTTTGATCCTGGTTTGATAATTGGAGCTTTAGTATTTAGTTTTGTTGTTGGT
>JAFCDD010000013.1 GCA_017609845.1 Candidatus Woesearchaeota archaeon
TACATAATAAACCACATACATTTTTTATTTAAACCAAAATTGTTAAAAGGAGCAATAGAAGTATTAACTAGCTAACAAGCACAGCATTAATGACATTTTCCTGCCCAGGCCTGTTCGTTATCCTGGCTTTTCCCTTCTCAGTTTCAATAATGGCCCCCTTAGTCATAATATTTCTTCTGACAAAATTTCTGTTAGCAGGATTTTCTAAGATATTCTTAATCTTAACTTTGAAATATTTTTTTTCCTTTGGAGAATAAATATTTACAATATCTTTATTTAACAATTTAAACTTGTATTTTCCACCATGTGTCCTGACTTTCTTATTCTTATCCTTTCCAATACTAGTTAAAGCACTAGTTCCGGCCAATTCATAAACCCTCTTCTTTCTATAATCCTTATATCTTCCTCCAGAGGCTTTCTTCTTAGACCTTTTTTGAATTGTTGCCATTTTACATTCTAAGAAATTAACTATTTATAAATCTTACCTTTCAAAAAATTTGGTCAATTTTCCAATACTGAAACAATTTATAATGTCTTTTTTCTCAGCCCATCCCCTCCTAGCCACACTTGTTCCTAATTTTAAAAATTTCAACTGATCTATGTTATGAGCATCTGTCCCAATAGATATTTTTACTTTGTTCTCAACAGCATTTTTAACATTCAAATAATCTAAATCTAATCTGGCAGGAAATGCATTAACTTCCAGAGCAACACCATTATCCATAGCTTTTTTAAAGATTTTATTAAAATTTAATTCATAACCTCTCCTTCCCAACAAAATCCTTCCAGTAGGATGGGCGATTATCTTAACATATTTATTATCCATAGCTTTTAAAATCCTTTTAGTCAACAAATCTCTGCTTTGCCTAAAACCAGAATGAATTGAAGCAATCACAACATCAACTTTCTTCAATATGCTATCTCCAACATCCAAATCTCCATTTTTCTTTATGTTAACTTCCAAACCATAAAAAACCTTTACACCATCACTAATTTTATTCACTTCCTTCATCTGTTTCAATATTTGCTTATCACTCAAGGCTCCAGCAATTTTTAAATCTCCAGCATGATCGGTAATTGCAATAAATTTATTTCCTAATCTCTTAGTCTGTTCAACCATCTCCTTAATTGTGTTCCTCCCATCACTCCAGTTAGTGTGCATGTGCAAATCTCCTTTAACATCCCCATATTTGACTAACTTGGGTAATTTTTTCTTCTTAGCTGCTTCAATTTCGCCAATATTCTCTCTCAACTCCGGTTCAATATACTGTAAACCCAGCTTCCCATAAACATTAATTTCACTCTCACCAGCGATTTTTTTCTTGCCTTTAAACAAACCATATTCACTCAATTTCATTTTTTTACCAATTGCAATCTTCCTTAATTCAATACTATGCTGTTTACTCCCAGTAAAATATTGTAATGCAGAACCAAATTCATTCTCATTAACTAACCTCAAATCAACATGCACATCATTCTTTAACCTTACACTAGACTTAGTATTTCCCTTAGCTAAAACCCTTTGAACAGTAGACATTCCACAAAAAAAATCCATCGTTTTCTTATTATCTTTAGAAACAGCAAGAATATCCAAATCACCAATGGTCTCTTTCATCCTCCTCAGAGATCCTGCCAATTCTATTTTAGTAATTTCTTTTCTTTTCCTTAATAATTCCTTAATTTCTTCTGCCTCACCCAAAATCATTCCCAACAAAAATCTCTTTCCGGATTTTTTGACAAATTCTGCTCCTTCCAGAATATTCTTTTCAACTTTTTCTCCTAAACTTTTTATTTTCCTTATCTTGCCTTTTTTTGCAGCTTTTTTTAATTGTTTTAAATCCTTAATATTCAGCTTATCGTACAGTAATTTTATTCTTTTAGGACCCAAACCCTCAACTTTTTCTAATTCTGCTAATTTAACAGGAATTCCTTTCTTTAATTTTTCATAATACCTTAATTTTCCAGTTTCAATTAACTCCCTTATTTTCTTAGCAATACTCTCTCCTATCCCAGGCAACTCTTCTAATTTTCCTTCTTTTAAAATATCTTTAACATCTTCATTCAATGACTCAATAGTTTGGGCAGCCTTCCTATAAGCCCATGGTTTGAACTTAACATTCTTCATTTCAAGGATTTCAGCAATCTCATATAGAACTTCGGCGATTTTTTTATTATTCATATCTAGAATATAAAGTCTTTTTGTTTAAATTCTTTTTCACTCCAGACTCCAATAAAAACTTAATTAGAAACATTTAAATATTGTTAACATTAACAAAAACCACATATGGAACCAGAAAGACCTTTAGATGCATTGAATCAGGCTCGTGGAAAACGTGTTATCGTAGAATTAAAAAATCAAAAGCAATTAATAGGAACATTAAAGGCATTTGACATACACATAAATACAGTCTTAGATGATGCAGAGGAACACGAGAACGGACAACTAAAAAGAAAGCTTGGAACAACTTTCATAAGAGGAGACACAATAGTTCTTATTTCTCAAGCTAGTTAAAAATGGTAAAAGGAACCCCCTCTATGGGTAAAAAATCTGGTAAAAAGAATTTCATCAGATGTCGTAGATGTGGCAACGCTACTTATCATATAAGAAAGAAAAAATGTGCTAGTTGTGGTTTTGGGAATTCCTCTAAATTAAGAAAATATTCCTGGCAAAAGAAATAATTACTCTTCTATTAAAACAGCTCTTAATGGAGCACCATCACAGCCAATAATATTCAAAGGAAACCCTATAAACTTATATTTTCCTTCTTCAACATCTTTTAAATTCAAACCTTCAATAACAACAACGCTTCTCAATAAAATTTTATGAACAGTTTGGGGTGCTCCTTTTTTCTTAACACTCAGATAATCAAAACCAAGAGTTTTAACATCCATAGAAACTATGTATTCAGCTGCTCTTTCATTTAAATAAACAAAATTAGGATCAAATTTCTCATGTCCTAAATAAGAATTTCTTGTTTTCATTAACAAAATATCTTCATCTATTCTGCCTTCTAAATCAATTTCATCAATCTCGCTCTCAACATTCGTTAAATCAATAACTTGACATCTCCCATAAAATCTTTCTAATGGAATTTTATCTACACTGTCTTCCATATCAAAAACATGTGATTGGGCATCAACATGAGTGCCGTTGTGACTTCCAAAACTAACCCAGAAATTTCTTGCACTATATTCAGGAATATCCCTAAATCGAGAAATTTCAAAAGGAGGATTTCCTGGATAAATTGCCATTCCATTATACAAAGGCCAAGAAATATCAATCTCCTTCATCATGACCTCCAAATTTTTTCCTAATAACACTAAGTAATCTAGAACTCTCACTCTGTTCTATCCGACTTAATTCCCTAACTCTTAAGGCTACTTCTAATGCAGGCATTTCAACATCCAAGTTCTTAGCAAAGTTCAAAATCCATCTTCCTGTTTCCCCTCCCCCAACAACCCCCTTAATATCATCATAGCCCTTGCCTAATCCTCTTAATAACTCTGACAATAATCTTGATTCTATAATAGATCCATCGCTTAATAATTGAGCAATTTTTTTAACATCATAATCTTCTTGAGATAAAAGTCCAAAACCTTCAGCAATGGCCTGCATCATACCATACTCAATAGCATTATGTACTCCCTTAACAAAGTGCCCTGATCCTGATTTACCAACAAATAAATACCTATGGGGTTCAGTTAAATCTCTAAACAAATATTCAATTTTATCAAAAACAGACCTATCTCCTCCAACCATAAAAACAGAACCTCTTAAAACACCCTCTAATCCTCCGCTGGTTCCAACATCTAAAAAATCAATATCTTTCTTTTTTAATAATTCATATCTTCTTTTGGAATCAACAAAATAGGAGTTTCCTCCATCAATAACTAGATCGCCCCTATTCAAATATGGAATCAACTCATTTAATACATCATCCACTGAATCATTTGGTATCATAAGCCATATTTTTCTAGAAGAACTTAATTCCTTAGCCAAACTTTTTAAAGAATTGACAATCTTTAACGAAGGATGACTATTTTTTTGTTTTCTTCTCGTTTCTTTACTCTTATCATAACTAACAACATGATAAGATTTCATCCACAACCTAGATGTCATCTTACTTCCCATCCTTCCCAACCCAACGAAACCAATTTCTTTATTCATTTTGTAATTTCAAATAAAACTCTGCTCCTTCTAATCCAATATTCTCGTTAGTTATTAACGATAAAGGAATTCTTCCAATCGTTCTATCCATATGAGAACAAACATTCATAAATTCCTTTCTAAAAATTTCATTATCTACTAAATTAGGATTTTTAATCGCAATTCCGCCAGCAATATATAAACCTCCAACAGGCACAGAAACTAACGCCATACTGCCGGCAAACCTGCCATAAATTCTAGAAAAGGTATTGCGGGCCTTTTCAGCAATGAAATTAACATTTCCGGCAATATTGTCTGCTGTTAATCCATTATCGCCTCCAAAAGACCTATAAATATTTTCTAATCCCTTCCCGGACAATAAATCAGCATAACAAATAATCTCCCTATCTTCTTTTAGTTTAATATACCTAATTATATCTACTTCTTCTCCTTTAGAATGAAATCTCATATGGCCACCTTCGGAAGCCAAAGGAAAATAAATTTTCATTGTCTCATCATAAATCAAAATAGAAGCGCCTAAACCGCTTCCTGCTCCAATTAAACATTTAGCTCCTCTAATTACTTCCTTGACATCACTTAATCTCTTAGAATCTTGTCCTCTTAAAACATTTATTCCCCAGCCTAAGGCTTCAAAATCATTTATAATAATGACCTCTTCTAAACCAGTTTCTCTTATTATCCTATCCTCATCTATTTCCCAATCAATAAATGGGGGTTTAGAATAAACTCTGCCTTCAACAGGTCCAGCAACACCAAGACAGGCCTCTTCAACATGAATGCCTTCCCTTTTTGCTTTAGCTAGAGACTCATTAATAGCAAATTCTAAGCCATCTAACTGTCTGGTATCATAAACAAGGTCTATCCTTTTATTATCAGAAACAATTTTCAACCGAGTATTCGTTCCTCCAACATCTCCTACTAAATAACCTTTTTCCATTTTTAAAACCCCTAAGAAAAACTAGAGGTGCTACACCTCTCCAAACCACTAATTTGTTTTATTTTTATACTTTTCGGTAAACAGAAGATTTTTTAAATAAATCAAAACTAAATTCTATATATGCGGGAGTGCCGGAGTGGTCAAACGGGACGGGCTTAGGACCCGTTGGCTTAGTGCCTGCGCAGGTTCAAACCCTGTCTCCCGCATCAAAAACTTTAAATAAATAAAAATCTTAAAATTAAGAATGAAAAAAGCAACAGATTTCATAATTAAAGTCTTTGCTACAGTTATAGCATTAATAGGGATTCTAATCTTACTTAGGCCATCAGAAAACAGCATAACTGCTTTTGCAATAGGAACAACACCATACTATGTTAATTCATTCATAACAATAGGAGCATTTATTCTTGTCCTAGTTGGATTATTTATTTGGATTGAGAAGAGTAAGGATTAATTATTAATAAATTCTCTATCAGACTAAATTAAAGAAATTAATCATAAGTATTTATTCGGAATTCTATTGGTTCACTTGTTTCACCTTTCCTATTAACAGTAGAATATACTTTATCTATATATCCATCAAGCAAACCCTCATCAAAAATATTTTTTACATCATACTCACTATAGTCTATGCCGGTTATCTTCTTAATATCACTTAAGAAAGTATTTTTCATTCTTCTAATTGACTCATCTGAAGCTATATTACACATACTTGACTTAGATTTTGATTTAAAAATCGGGTAATGATTAAGGGAAGCTGGTATAAGACACCAACCAGTACTATGTTTGTATACCTTGCTCCACCCTTTACTTTCATCTATTGCACTAGAAGAAGGTAATAAAACTAAATAAGGGTATCCCACATAAGGTGATCCGCTATTTATCATACGTTTTCCATTTATATAAAAGTAATAGTACCTATAAAGTCCTTTTGACTCAAAATATTCAAGATAAATATTCAACGGTTTTGTAGAAATTTCTTCTATACTTTCTTCTTTCGCCCCCTTATCAGTATCTCCAACCACATCTTCTTTTTTTTCCTTCTGCTCAACAACCACTTTTTTTGGGGTTGGTAGTTCTCGTTTAATTAAATCAAACATAAGTTTAGCCAAATCATAATAAACATCACCCTTCTCAAACAAAATCTGTCCTTTAATATAATCAGGAATAATTTCTAATTCAACTAAATCATCATATTCTTTAATAAACTCAAAACTGCTTTTAACATAATCTTCTTTAGAAAAATACATAAGAGTGCCCATGGCGAGCATAGCTTTATAGCGATCTTTTATTTCTCTAACTTGTTTTTCAGCATCTTCATTTCTCACAATTTCAACAGATATATCTCTTTCTTCTTCTCCTTCCTTCCTAACAACATACTCTTTATCTCTCTCTTCTAAAACATTTTGTAATTTCTCATTTCTTTCCAAATTCTTTATTCTATCCAAACTTCTGGTATCCAACCAACAATAACCTAAATCCCTATCTTTCTCATCCTTACCGCATGTTCCAACTTTAGCCCAATTCTTAGGGTCTCCCGGAGCACTAGCACCACAAACCCTGACAACATTCAAACTAGCACTTCCATAACCAGGAACATACTTTCCCTTTACATAAGAACCAGTACTTTCTCTATCACCAATACACTCTTCCTTGTTATTAATCTTCCTCTGAATCTCCCTACTAACACTCAAATCTGTCAGATAATTAAATACAAACTCACTACTTACCTTACCAAATCCACACTGAGGAACCCCATTAATCTCAACACAAACTTCATTAAAACCTTCAGGAGCCCGACAATCAACATTATGGCTAACAAATCCTCCTGAATTAATTCTTCCTCTTTGAACACCCTTGCATCTTCCATCAGTAACAAAATAAATGCCTCCAACATCATTCCTTAAGTACACGCTATAATCAACAAATGGTTGTCCATTAGGAGTTGGATTGCTGCCGGCATAAATATGATAATAGACATTATAAGTTGAAGCTCCCAAGTAACCATCAGAAGGCACCTCACTCAAAAATGCAGTAAATTGTGGCGGATCACTAGGTCGAGATAAATAATCCATAAAACTACCCAAACTTGGAACCTTGCCATGTATACTCGACTTACAAATTTCAGCCCCAATCTCGGCAAAATCTCTCTTCTGATAAACACTATGTACAGTCCTAGAATAACTATTCACAAAAAAGTCAAAACTGTCCCCTACATTATCTAACGTAGACTTCAAATTAATGTACTCAACTCCTCCTTGTTGGGGTTTTCCACTAAAGAAACCTCCTAAAACTTTTATTATGGTGATTCCTTCCTTCCAAAATAACTCACAAACAAAAGCACTCCTAATCTTATCACACAAACCAACACTCTCTCCTTTCTCCTTAGCAACTTTTAAGCAACTGCTTGCTCCTTGTAAAACACTCCTGAAATTCTTTAAGCTAGCCAGCACACCAGTAAAACATATCGGAGGTGTAATCTGGCCATTCTTCCAGTTCGGCAATCCCAGAACCAAACTTCCACTCAAACCAGTTTGAACAACATCATTAACATACCATCTGCCACCCAAATTAAATCTTGAGACCGGACAAACAACAGGATCACAAACATTATACAACAATTTACAATCTCCTGGAGAAAAAACATCAGTGCATCTTGGCTGTTCTTGTTGTCTGAATTTCTCTAAATTTTCTTTCTTGCATCTAAATACTTTGCCTCCAACAGAAATGGTTTCTCCTTTACAATATGAAAATCTATCAACATGGCTTATGTAATTTGATTTCTTTATTCTGTTCTCAGGAATATCTATGGCAGATTCATCCTCTAATATTATGTCGTCATCAGTACACAACAAACCATCAGGACCAACACTTTCCAATCTCAAAGTCTTAACGTCTTTTCCCCTATAAAACTCCAACACTCTTAAATATTCTCCATCATTAACCCAAGGAATACAATACGGTTCTCCATTCGGACCATATAACGCTTCTGCATTATTGGCAAAAGTATATTCTCTGTTATTAACCTCTTGACTTAATGCTAAGTAATATTTGTTACGGTCATTCTTATCTTCATATAAGGCCCGTCCTAAAATTATTACTTGTTGATTTGAGTTAAGTAATTGATCAATGCCTGATCTTTCATCTATCTCATATTGTTTAATGTCAACATCCTTTACATCTTTAAACCACCTTTTTAATTTCTTATTATAATTACCAGCAAAATTAGGATAGTTTCCTTTAATAATATCCCAGTTATACTTTACAGGTTTCAAAGATATAATTTTGCCTTCTGAAAAAGTAAAAATTGTTTCTCCTTTGTCCTTAATTACAACAGAATTTACTTGGCTTACCTTATTTGGGGGTGTATCTCCTTTGAGTAACTTCTCTTCTATTAACTTAATAAGTTCATCTTTATGTTCTAAGCTAAGGGGTTCTCCGGAAGTACCAGAAAGCTCTGCTTGTTTTTTATTAAATTCATTAATAGCTACTGTATTAATTATATAATCCTTATTTTTCTCAAACTCTTCTTTTCCAGAATTCTCATCATAATACTTCTTAGCTTCAGAATAAGCCCTCACAGCATTACTCAATCTATTATTAATTTCTTCATATTCTAAATTTATTTGTTTGCTATAAATATCATCTCTGCCTTTAACAGCTTCCTTCATAGAACTCAAATAAAGATGCTTCTTAATGTCTTCAGAACTAACTAAAGGATTATTCTTATCAACAAGATTGATTTTATCATAAGCTTTAACATAATCGCCATCATTCTCCTTAACTTTCTTGTTATATTCATTAACCTTTTGATTATAAATTTCAATTTGCTTATTGATCACTTTAGCATTATCAGATATACAATCATCAACGGTTCTATATTGACCTTCTCCAAAACCAATATTTTTATCACAATAATTATTCCATCCTCCTTCGTCATCATATCCATTCATAACAACATCTCTTGCCCCGGCTTTACTTCCAAAAAGAAAATTCTTTGCAACAATGCCCGCATAAGTAACCACACAAGTTTTCTTCCATCCTTGCACAAAACCTTCCATCTTATCAATAATACCAGATAATTTCTTAACAGTATTATCAATCTGGCTTATCTTTTTGTCAATATTTTCAGTAGTCAAATTAAACAATCTCTTTTCAATAGGAATATGTACATAAAAACTAGATCTTCCAGTTAATTGGGGGGTAGCAGGACTAATAGTAACATACGCTATATTCTTAGATCTTGATTTTTTAATCTTTAATTTATAATCGTCTACCTTTCCTTCTTTTTCTATGAACATTACTTCTTGTTTTATCTCGATAGTTTTTTCTTCTTCTTTCTTCTCTTCTCCAGATTCTCCACCTGCTTTTTGAAGTTTCATCTCAGAAGGGTCTGGGACTCCCAGCTCCCCATAACTTATATCTCTAGTTTTACCATAAATATGACCAACCAATTCACTCTTCCCATTAAAAATTACCTTAAATTGGGCAGGATTTGCTGTGAGTTTACCATTCTTATTAAGATCTTGTATCTTAATTTCATTACCAAATTTATTTCTAAATAATTCTTCATCAAAAACTTCTACTTGCCAATGTAAATGAGAACCATCGCCCCTTCCAAAGGAATATACCTTTCCGGTATTACCGACTTCTCCCACCTTGTCTCCTTTCTTAATTGTAATTATTTCTTTACTAGAAGAATCTAATTTAGGTATGCTTTTACTAAGATAATCAGAAAATATTTCTTCCATATTCAAATGACAATATTTATCTTTAAATCCATAATCCTCATACTTAATAACAATATAATTGCCGCATTGGCTATCAGAAGAGGCTTCTTCAATAATTCCATCTCCTCTAGCAAACACGGAATCCCCAATATCCCCATCTATATCAACACCAAGATGTTTCCTTCCACCAAATCTTGGTTCGCCCCACACCGAAGTAAATATCTTTTTTCTATCAGATTTAACCGGAAGAACAAAAGAATCGTCAGCTTCTTTACTAGGAACAGAAACATCATTTTCTACCTTCCCAAAAAATTCTTTCTCAACTTCACTTACAACATCCTTCCTCAACTCAACACCATTGCTATTTATCTCACTAACAAACCAACCAGTATTATCAATCTCAGAACCAATAGACAAAGTAATTTCTTTTCCATTCAATTCAGCTTCAACACTAGAATCCTTCCCACCATAAGCTTCCAACAAAGAAACAATAACATCTTTACCATTTTCATTTATAACAAGTTCGGGACTTCTTATGCCTGCACTCTTTCTTATTTCAAGAAGAGTATCTTCTCTTAAAGTATCATCATCGATTCCATTTGCATATTGATAAGCAGAACTATAAGCTTTTTTCTTTCCATTGTTGGCTATAAGCAAATAACTTTTAACAATTCCCAATATTGCCTGATCTCTTAGCTCATAATTCTCATTGATAACTTTCCTATAGTTTGAGATAGCTCTACAAGCTAATTTAATTCCTACCTTTCTACAATCCTCTCCTTCGCATTCCTCGGCCTCCTTCTCCAAATTCTCCTTCTCATCAAAATCCTGTCTATTACACCAATTTTTAACATCACCCAAATCAATCTTGGAACCAACAACCCTATAAACTTTTTTCTCTTCCCCAGTCTCAGAATTCTTCAGGGTCAAAATATTAATAATCTTATTAGGATTCTCTCCTTCTGCCTCTGTTCTTGTAATCTCTATATCAACTACTTTCCATTTAGAACCAGGATACAAACTATCTCCAATTCTTAATATTCCTTGATCTATAATCCCGCCATGAATAACTTTAACAGTAGCAGTTTTCTTGCTAGTATCTATAATCCCATCCAATCTTACCTTAACAGCATTCCTAGAAGTAGTTCCGTAAATTCCCAAAGAAATATCTCTTGATACTTGTCCAACATTTAATCCAAATTGACCAGACGCATCACGTCCAGAAGCATCATAAATTCTAAAAGAAGCCCTGCCAGATTTAATATCTTCAGCAACTATGTAACCCATTCCATCCAAAAAAGAATCTTGCTCAGAAAAAGCAGATAAATCAGCAAATCTATCTGTTCTGCCATAACCACTATAACTAGTATAATATCCTATCCTATTAGATATGGGCCAATTAGCCATATTTGGATTAATATATTTAGCATAATCTCCAGATTTCTCTTCTAACCTTTTACTTTCCTTAATGCCCCTCAAACTTTCATCAAAATCAAAATAAATAGTAGCATCAACAGTAAAATTAATAACATCAGGGACATCGGCTTCCCTAGGTATTCTTTTTAACCTAACAACCAAAGTACCTGCATCATCCAAATCATTCAATGTATCATATTCATACTCTGCTCTTCTATTCTCTAAAACAGAACCAACAGCTTCACCAACATTCCTGCTAAGCCTAACTGCTTGGTCTACTAAAAATTCTCCTTCTCTCCTGAACTGAGTAAAATCATTAAACCCTCCTCTATCCAATTCAGGCAAATAAGGGCTCCTCCTCAATCTTATTTCCTTAGGAGGAATATAATCTATACTCAAAACATTAGGATTCCTTTCGAAATTCGGAACTATGTTAACAATCGACGGAGTCCCAAAATAACCCTGCCTATAATCTCCACCACCAAAAAAAGTTGGAAAACTAGTTGCCTTCAAAAAAACAAAAACAGGAACACTATCCTGCTCTACTAAATCAGTTGTCAAGACTTCCGGATCATAACCAAAACTTCCACCACTGGAAACTATATTTAATCTATCCAACTCTCCAAAAGTTCCAGGATATGTTTGAGCATAAACTAAAGAGGAAGCTACGCTAGAAAAAACAAATAGTGCAATTATCCAAATAGCAATCAACTTCTTCATTCTAACTTAGGATAAACAAAAAACCTCCCCAATTCCATATTTTCTAAACTTGAATACAAACTTCTCAAATCACTCAAACTGCTGGGTCTGTTATCATATAAAGCATAAAATGTAATTTTCTCAGCATTAACCAAATCTTCATCGTAAACAACCCAATTAAACTTAATTTTTCCAACTAAATTCTCCTCAATTTCAATCTCAGGAATTTCATTTGTAACACATTCCTCTTTAGTAAACCCTAACAAACCCATAATAAAATTAGATGGAACATCAACGCAATTTTCAATTTTCTGTCCGGGAATTGTAAACTTAACTCCTTTAGAATCCAAAACATAAGCATTAACCTCATAAATTCCGCTAGTCAATCTCACCTTCCCCCCATTACTAATGGAGGTCGTATAACCTTCAGTCTTAAAAGTAAACATAACATCCTGGTCCTCAACATCACTAACAACTCCTGTTGCCTTGTTAATTAATTTTATATCGTAATCAATCTCATAAATAGGTTTTACCAAAATAACAGCAGAATCTTCATTAACAGAAGAGAATTCCACGCTTCCTTCACTATAACCATCAGCATTAGCAATCAGTCTTCCATTCAAACAACTTATTACGTCACCATTAAATTCTCCATCTTTAATTTTACCAGCATTACAACTATAAGTTCCGCAGCTATACCTTAAATTTCCATCAGCCAATCTATAAAATCCAAAGCCATCATCGACCAAAACAGTAACATCAACATCCTTATTCTTGTTTTCACAAAAATCAATACTCTCTATTTCAATATTTTCACCATAAACATTTTCCTTCGGCTGATTGTTATCAATTATTACCATATTAGCAAATTGAAAATTATAATTATCCTTGCTCAAAACAAACAAAACAGGAAACTTAACATCATAAACAAAATTATAATCATTAATACAAAAAAATCCTCTCAATAAAGAATTTAATTGTTCATTATTAATTACATTATCACTCTTCAATATATTTCCCTCGCTAGGAAATACATCCATATACATCGGCCAGCCAGAATTATAAATTACATCAACATCAACATTATCTGAATCATCCAACAAACCCCACTTATAATAATCATCACCCTTTTTATTCTTCTCAACCACATCAATGTAATTAAAATTATAAGAAATCCCCTTTCTCAAAGCAGAATAAACCTCTCCTTTATCCCATAATCTTGTTGTACAACTAAATTCAGTGCCAGAAACAGGAATATCCTCGCTAACAACCATGATATCATAGGTTTTTTCTTCTAAAAAATTATCTTCTTTGATTTTCTCTGTAATTTCTTTAGCTAAACTATACATCTCTCCCAAAGGAACATCTATTGTCTCTTCAAATTCTTCCAATAAAGTTTCCCGGTCCCCATTAATTACCTTAACAGGCATCATAACCTTAACATCAATGAATTTCTTTTTTATATCTGCATTAACATCAATATCAGTAATTTCAAATTCATAACCTTCAAATTGATTTAAATCAAGACACCCAAATAAATGGGTCAAGACATAATCTTCAATATCTTTTTCCATATTTCCCTTACTAGGAATCTGCGTCTTAGCTATTCCATTAGATTTCTCATAACTCCAGTAAGGAACATCAATACTTCCCATGCTAACCTTGTTCGAAAATATATCTACCTCATTCTCAGCTAAATCTTCTTTCGGAACAGTAAAATAACCTCCCTGCAAAGAAATAAGATTTACAGCATCCAGAGTAAGAGAATTAATACAAAATCCAATGCTGGTTTTAATATCTTCAATATCTTCTTGTACAAAAATCTCTTGAGAAATGGTTTTTTTAAAGGATTCAACAATTTCTCCCCGAAAATAAAAAGTTACTCCGACTAAAGCAACTATCAGGATTCCAATAAAAATAAAAATTGACACTGCACCCCTTTTCATTTTAACCTGACTATCTTGCTTCCTCCTAATTTCTTAACTACAACCAGTTTTTTCTTAACTAAAACCCTGATTAAATCAGAAACAGTACTATTCTTAATATCAAAATATTTAGCAATGATGCTAAAATTTACCAAATCTCTGCGTTTTATGAAATCTAACAGTTCTTTTTCTGTTGGTATCACTTTTTAAACTCTTACAAACCCCTTTTTCCCAAGAAAAGCCCTTAAACTCCTTTATTTAACTTTTAAAACTCTTAAAAAGCTTTAAACTTATTTAAATAATATTTGTCTAGAACTATTTAAATGTTTTGGAAAGAATTAGTTAATAAAAAAGATTACTTTTCCTTTTTAAGAGCATGACGCCAAATAATAAAACCAACCACAATCATCGTCATACCAATAATAGCCAAATTAGAAACATAAACTCCAGTATCAGCAACAACATAGCCAGTAAAACTATAGTTGTTAACTGAAAGTCCTAAAGTAACAGCTCCAGCCAAGATTATTAAAATTGCCATAGTTTCCCTTCTTATAATGCCAACCAAACCCCTTACTTCTTTCTTTGCTTTACGCTCTAACCTATGTCCAACACTTCTGGCAGTATAACCCTTAATCAATTTGGCCCTCTCAAGTAATTCTGTCGCTTTTCTATACCTGCCTAACTTACTTAATTCCTCTGCTCTTTCTCTTGCTTCAGGCTCCACACTAGGATCATTAAGAACATCTCTAAGATCTTCAACCGCATCTCCTCCCTTTTGCACATAATCTGGTCCTGGACCAAAAATTTTTTCAATAAGGGGTTTAAGCCACTTAGTAGGATGGGTGATCGTGTACAAAGCACCAGTACTTCGTCTTTTTTTAATCAATCTTTTAAACCTGCCTCCCTGATGATAAAATTCACCCACGCATCCCTTACGTGAACCGAGTTCCAATCTCTCTTGGATATATTCTTCTATGCGGTCATCATCTCGCGTAAGTGGATTATTACTTCTTTTACTTCTTTCAATATAACGATTAATTGCTTTGCGATCTATTCTACCTTCTACTTCTTTTGCCACAGAGGCATCATAATTATGCAAGAAAGATCTTATTTGTTTTTTTACAAATCTACCGTAATCAACCATACAATAAAAATAAATCATAACTAAATAAACTTTTCGATTAATCACTCAAAAATAAAATAACAAAAAAGAAATGGGCCTGGGGTGAATCGAACACCCGACCTCTTCCACGTCAAGGAAACGTCATACCACTAGACTACAAGCCCGCAAAAAAAATAAAAAAGTATAACCTATTTAAATAACTTACTCATAACAATCCAATGGAAGAAATAATAGAAGAATCTAAAATAAAAAAAATTATAATAAAAATACTCGCAATCTTCTTAATAATCCTAATGTTAACTTTCTTCTTAACAAGTACACACACAAGATTAACACTGGCAGGATTAATAGAATCATCCAATATGGACAACTTAAAAATAAAAAACACAAACATAATTTTTAATAACGAAGTAAAAAAAGAACTAAATAAACTCTATCATCAAAACTTAGAATTAGAATTCAAAGTATGCCTATCCGGAAACATAGAAGAAAACACATATTACATAAATCAAATTTACCAACCAGAAACATATCATCAAAGTTACAATAAAGTCATAGCAGAACCATGCAAAGATACAGACCTAATTAGCCTGCATAGCCATCCTCGCTTACGTTGTATACCTTCAGAACAAGACCTAAAGAATCACAATAACCTAAAACAAAAAAATCCAAAAGCATTAATGATGATTATGTGTGAAGAAAATAGATTTAATGTTTATAGTTAAAAGCCTCAGGAGGGATTCGAACCCCCGATCTGCGGATTACAAATCCGCTGCTCTACCACTAAGCCACTGAGGCATATCAAATAAAGAAAAAACTCAATTTAAAAAACTTTCTACATCTTAATAATCTTACTAAACTCAAAAGAAACAACAGGGTATATCTTCTTTAACTTGTTCTTAATAGATTTATGTAAATTGGAAAATAGAACATCTTTCATAAAATCATTATAACTCTTTTCCTTCAAATACTCCTTTAGAAATTTCTGTGTATCTTCTCTCAAAGCAGTTAAAACAGCATTAGGAGGTTTTCCCCTAGTAACCAAAAATAGCTTTATCTTTAATTTAATATTATCTTTACTTTCATATAAAGAAGAACTTTCAACTTTCCTATTCCCTACTCTAATTAATCTTTTTAAATACGCCCCATATACCTCATAACCAATAAGTTCAGTATACGCATTATTCTCCTTAACATCAGTTATCCTAAAAATAATCCTAACATTCTGTTTTTTATCAAAACGAAGAGAACCCAAATTAACTCTCAATTTCTTACCAATTAAATTAGAAATATCATAAACATAACTCTCTCCTAAGGAAACTCCCTTAAACAATTCAGGAGCAACTATCCCATGCCATTTTTTTTTCTTTCCTTTAACAACTTTTGCCATAACCTTAATCCCAAAGATATCATTAATAAAACTTTCTATCTAAAGACTCCTTAGCAATTTTGATAAAATCTTGCTCTTTCTCCTGCGGTATTGAAGCCCCACAAGCAACCCTATGACCTCCAGCAACATAATTTCCTAGTTTCCTAGTAATTCCAATAAGTAAATCTCTTAGATTGTAATCCCCATTGCCCGCAATTCTAGCAGATATTTTAGTTTCACCATCCAATGTATGTGCTAAACCAATAATTATCGTGCCATCTTTATACAAATTTGATTTTGCAACAATTGATGCCAAAGTACCAATTAAGGCATCCTTAACATTATCCTCAGAATTAATAATCATGTAACCTTCGCCCTCAATTAATTCTTTATTTTTCTTTTTCTTATAAAACCAATTTAAAGAATTAATCAATTCAAACTTGTAATCATTCAACAATTTTATAGCATTAGTTCTGGCATTTTTATCACCCAAACAAACTCCCATTCCTAAAGAAGGTCTGCTCAATCTACCACAAGAATTTAACAAAGTACTAAAATCCCGAGCATCCTTCATCATATCTTCTTTTTCATTTTTCAAAATATAAATAGGACCTAAAACATTTTCTGGTTCCTTTTCACTTCCCAATCTCTTTAAGATTATTCCAGTAACTAATTTTTTCATTTCTTCCTGATTCAAATTAATAACCTTAGGATATTTTTTTCCTTCTGGTTTAATTCCAATCTCATCTAAAAAAGTTAATGTTCCTTCTCTATTCCCAGTAACTCCCGGAATATAAGGGTCTGTGCTATATTCCAAAACCCTGTCTAGGGGCTTAGTTTGAATTCCAAACATATACAATCCTTGCTTTACAACAATATCCCCATTATTAACTGCATCTTGCAATATCAATTTATTCAAACCAATAAATCCTCTATTTTCCTGCATATCTCCTATTGCGCCAACAACAGCCAAATAAGCCAAGTCAATATTTTTATTATTCATGCACCTAAAAAACAAATAGACAGTGCCTGCTCCAGAAATCTCCCTATAATCCGCATCTTCATTTTTGCAAAGATTAAGAAGATTTAACTTAGTTTTCTTTTCACTTATTTTATGATGATCTAAAATAAAAACAATTTTATCTTTTAAGATTCTCTCAATTTCCTTAATAGAACCGCTTCCCAGATCTAAGAAAAAAATAATTTTGCTTTCTTCTAAATTTAATTCTTCCAAAACAGCATCATCTAACATTTTAACAAAAGATAAAGAAAATTTAATACCTTCTCTTAAAAAAGCTTGAGAAGCTATGGATGCTGCAGTAATCCCATCTGTATCTATATGAGAAACTATCTTTATTTGGTTATCAAGATGCTCCTTAAAAACATCAACAACTTTCTTAACATCTTCTAAAAAATCCTTCATTTTACAAGCAATGCAGCATCTTTTCTATTATATTTCCATTCTTGTGGTAATTTACCTTTTTTCTTATAGTACTTGGCCAGTCTCCTTATTTTGCTCTCAGTCAACTGGGATCCTCTCTTGCTAGGCATATCTTTCTTATTCTTCTCAAGATGTTTCATTATTTTAATGTCTTTTTTTATAAGATCAGTCAAATCTTCAGGCAACTCTGATTCTAACTTATTATCTTCTAAAATCTTTGTTATCTTTTTCTTTGTTATAGTTTTAACATCCGGGATTCCATAAGAATCTCTTAACGTCAAACCTATTACACTAGGTTTTAGTCCTTGCTTAGCTAATTTTAAAACAAGTTGTTCAACTTCCTTAGCACCATATCTCTCCCAACTATGCTTGACTTTCTTCACTATCTTAGTACTTCCGGACTTTCCTTTCTTTCCTGAATGCATTCTTGCCATTTTTCACAATCCTCAGAAATAGTCTAATACTATCTCTGGTATAAGCAAGCCTAAACTGGCTTATCCTTCAAAAATAAAAAAATAAGTTATTTATAAGTTTATTCTTTGTATACTATATCATTAGGCCTTACTCTTTCCTTAACCATAATACCTACAGAATCTCCTTTTTTCGCTTCCTTTACATCTTTTCTGTCTATCTGCATACTATCTACCTTTTGACTAAAATCTGTAGTATGGCCCTTTATTTTTATAGTATCTCCAACTTTTAAAGCATCCTCTAATTCAATAGCAGCAACCCCTACCTTAGTAAAATAGCCACTTACCTTTCCGACTACCTTTCCAACTTCTTTGTCAGGTTTATCCATGCTAATAAAATAGAATAATTAGTATATAAATATTTTGATAGCCCCGGGAGGATTTGAACCTCCGTCTTCGGGCCCAAAACCCGAAATGATTGGCCACTACACTACGGGGCTATAATAAGTTTGTCGTTAAAATTCGCTTAAAAACTTTTCCATTAACCTCTTTTCTTTTTATATCTTCCTCTAGACTCAACTTTACCCAATCTATCTAAGAGTTCCCTGCTTGGATTATAACCGTCAAGGATAACATTAAACGCTTCTTCTGCCAACTCATAATGCTTACTTTCTAAAGCCTGCCTTAACAAATGCAAATCAACAGCCCTATCCTCCAGTTTATCAGAAAAAAAACCTAATCCAAAATCAATAAAATAAATTTTGTTATTAACAATCATATTGCTAGTGGTTAAATCACCATGGATAATTCCTTTATCATGTATTTTTTTTATTGTCCTTCCAATCTCCTTACAATAATTCAAACCCTTTTTATCAAAAACATCTCTCAAAACTTTTCCATTAATAAATTCCATCACAATCTTATAATCAGAAACCTCAAACAATTTGGGAACATTTTCTAACTTAGAAATAATTTTTGACTCTCTCTTAGTCCTAAACTTCCTTAACTTTTTATCCAGTTCATTAATCCTATAACTTTTCTTAACTCTGTCCTTTATTACTTTATTTTTATCTAAATATAAAATAGCTTCTGCACCTCTAGCCAAAATTTTCATACCATCTCTAGAACTAGAATATTATAAAAAACTTCTTATTTTTTAACTGTCTTAGTTTTAGTAATTGTTGTTTTCTTGGTAATTGATTTTTTAGGCGTGGTTTTCTTAGTGACGGCTTTCTTAACAGATTTCTTTTTAACTTTTTTCTTAGGAGTTTTTTTAGTAACCTTTTTTACTGGTTTTTTAATGGTTATCTTTTTTGTTGCAGGAAACGATGCTTTCCCTGATTCCAATAAACTCTTTTCTTTCTTTTCAACAGTTCTTGCTTTCTTGCTTGCCTTCTCCCTGTTTAAAATTAATCTTGCTCTCATAAATGACACAGCAATATCTTGTTTCTTCCATCCGGCCTTAGCTAAATTGGTCTTAATACTTTCTTCACTATTCTCTTTTTGTAAGCTTAACTTAATATAATTAACCAACTGCATCAAGGCTTTACTTTTGCTTACCTTTTCTCTAGCTCTTAAAATAGAACCTTCAACTTCCATTTTACTCCATCCTGCCTTTAAACAAAGTTCTTTTATTTTATCTTCAGGAATCCCCCTTTCCATCGACTTAACAACATAATCATAAAGTTGGTTTAAATTAGCATGTCCTACAACTTTCTTTTGTATTGTTAAAGGACTAATAACTTTTTTCTTTAATTCATTTAATTTAGGCTTTTTCTTCTTTTTACCCTGCATATAATAGTAATAACCACCAATACCCAGGCCAATTAACAATAATAATAATAACAGCAACAACCACCACGGAAATCCAGATTTACAATCTTCCGGACAAGTATCTTCTTCACCAAAATCACAAATTCCATCGCCACAAAAAGATTCCTCACCAAATACATCTCCTTCATCAGTTTCTACAGAAGGTTCCTTTTCAGTAGGATATACACAATTACCATTACTACTGCAAATTTTATCTGTAGGACATCCGCATTTCAGGCAAGAATAAATCAACTGTCCATTACTACAAAGCCTACCTTTAGTATTACTACAATCTCCATAAGGGGTACCATCACTGCAAGTCATCGAATCATCGCTATCAAAACAATTGCTGTCTTTCATATCAGTCATATTATCACAGTCATTATCTATGTCATCATCACAACTTTTCTCAATAACCTCGTAATCACCCAATTGATCTTTGAATAATGTAACATTACAAGTCTCCCATATTCCAGATTTACACTCTTGTTCTGCTTCTCCGCAAATTCCATAGCCAACACAATTTCTTTTGGTCTCATTACTTTCATCACAAGGACAACCTTCATCTATTGTGCCATCGCAATTATTATCCAATCCATCATCACAAATTTCATCGCCGGGTTTTACTTCTCCATCACAATCTCCCCATTCATTATTATTACAATATTGTAATCCTTTCTCACAAACTCCAACATCAGTACCACCACATTCTCTAGATTCATCCTGATTACACCAACAACCTTCATCTATTGTGCCATCGCAATCATTATCTATGCCATCACAAATTTCTATCCCTGCATAAGTAGCATCACATCTTGCCCACAACCACATTCCGATTCCGCCAGTAATAAAAGTCTCATTAGTATATTCCTGGGTTCCATCTCCACATGAGTTGCTTCCGCCACAAGATCTGCTGGCATATTGCTGACCAATAGTTCTTTCATAAAATCCTTCATCTATTGTGCCATCGCAATCATTATCTCTTGAATCTTTCAAATATTCGGGTCTAGGATACCCTCCAGAAAAATCACATTCTTCCCATCTAAAATCAGTACATTTTTGAGTTCCATAACCACAATCACCAACCCCGCTTCCACACTCCATTGAATCTCCACTAGCACATCTGCAACCTTCATCTACTGTACCATCGCAATCATTGTCTAAACCGTCTCCATAACCATCAATCCCACAACTTTCAGAAGATTCATAATTATCTAAACTAGTATAATCACATCCGCCCCATACTCCATTATCACATTCCTGATAACTTCCCTGACAAACACCAAACTGCCTAGGACAAGACCATTTCTGTCCATCAATACAACTGGGAATGGGGCTAGAAGGTATTATTTCAAGCTCATAATCCGGCCTGCAATTACTCCATCCTCCATTATCATTACATTTTTTATGGTATGTAAACGTATAATCCTCTTGACTAGGAAAACATTGTATTAATTCTCCAGGCACACATTTTTTTTCTCCAATAATTACACAAACACCATTAGTACAAACCTCTCCAGTACCACAATCATCATCTGAAGAACACGACGTGGCCTGATCCAAAACACAAGTTCCACTATCACAAACATAACCTTCAGAACAATCACTATCTAAAACACACGAAACTTCTTCGCCTCCGTCCACAGAAATTCCCCATTTTAACTTATCTCTCATTATTCCACCTTCAGAACTTCCAAAAACAAAATCAACCCCTTCTCCAGTAGTTAACTTAAAGAAATCAAAATGCCTTACATCATTATCTGTATAGGGCCCCAATTCTACATGACTACATTCACCAACAAGTTTGTCTCTAATCCTCTTACTAAATTCACTTATGGTTCCTTTAACTCCCTTCCCTAACTCCGCATCTCCTTTTTTAACTTCAGTATATTCATTTGGAAAATAAGCCTTAACAAAATTCTTCAACGTATCTGCATTATATAATGTATTTTCATTACATTCACCAAAATCTCCATCGACAATATCCTCCGGTTCCACATATCTACAAGTACATTCTTTATCTAAATTAGTATATTTACTAGCACCAGACTCTCTGCATAAAACTCTTCCTGAATTTAATTTAAAATAATTACAATTTCCTTCAATACTGCACTTATTTCCATTATAATCGCATTGAACTCTTTTATTTTCGCTATCCTCACACTTTAACCTTCCACCAGATTTATCGTTAATTGTGCCACATCTCCTTAATCTTACAACATCCTCTGCCAACCTAAAAAA
>JAFCDD010000043.1 GCA_017609845.1 Candidatus Woesearchaeota archaeon
ATATTAAGAAATATATAAATCTAACCAAAATAGTTCTCTTCTTTAAAGCTCTCTTCCTTGTTCCATATATCTTTCAATCCTTCTGTTATTCCTTTCATACTCTTCCTAAATTTTGGCCATTCATTTAAAAAATCTTTAATGAAATCAACATTACTTTCATCAGTAGAACTAATATCCAAGGAAAGTGACCTTCTTTCAAAATTCATTAATTTTTTTAATAACTTTGAATTTTCACGTCTATCCTCTTCATCAAAAAATTTTGTTTCATGTAAACTTATTATAGAACTAGCATTAGGATGTAATATTTCTTCTAATATCCTGCAAAAAAATATTATTTTCTCATTCATTCTTCTTCTTATTAATCTTAAGAATAAATCTTCTGATAAATTTTGTAAACTATCTAATTCAAAATCATTATTTATTTTATCATAACTAGGAAGATTATGTTTCTTTCTTAATTTTTCATATTCCTTTTTAATATCAAAATTATTTTCCATTATAACTTAAAGATAGCAAAAAGACTCATTTATTAAGTTTACTATATAATCATTGTAGTTTTTATTTTATTTAAGGCTATTTTTAGCCAAACAGAATATTTACTTGGATTTTTAATGATATCTTGCTTTAATTCTTTCATTGAAATCCATTTATAATCCATAATTTCTTTATGGTTTGGTTTTGGAGTTCCATCAAACTTCCCAATAAAAACACAATCATATTCATTTTCAATTAAACCATTCTGAAATCCTGTGTTGTAAATAAAACAAAATGATTTTTTTAGATTGCAATCAAAACCCATTTCTTCTTTTAATCTTCTATGGGCGGCTTGTAAATAAGTTTCATCTGGTTTTGGATGGCTACAAACAGTATTGGACCACAAACCTCCAGAATGATATTTTGTTTTAGCTCTCTGTTGAATAAGTAAATCTCCCTCAGAATTGAAAATGAAAATAGAAAATGCTCGGTGAAGTTTGCCTTCTTTATGAGCTTTTATTTTTTCTTCAACACCAATTTTTCTATTGTTTTTATCAACTAAAATTACATGTTGCTTTACCATTTTATTATAAAATATTCTGGGCTTTTATTAAATTTTCTTTTTGGGCTAAGGATACAAATTATTAAAAGAATTCATAGTATTGGTATTGTAGTTGGAGATGCCCATGTGAAAAACATTTTTGTAGGTGATGGTATTTATTGGATGGATTTTGATGGGGTTTTTGACGAATCAGATCTCACAAGAGCAAAAGCTATTGATGTTTTAAAGTTTGTATATTCAACTTATTTAACTACAAGAGACAAAGATACTACAACATACTCTGCAGAATTAGCTTCTAAAAAAATGACGGGAAACTTAGAGATTTGGTAAGAGAGTTAGTTAATCCAGGATTAAATGCGGGCAGGTTATGGTTCCCAATAAGATTGCCATTAGATGGAAAACTAAATAGAGAAATTAAGAAAATCTTAAGTTAAATATAAATATCTTGTTTGATTTCTGTTAAATTTCCCAATATTTAGCAAGAATGTAAATCATAAATCTAAATTTTAAATATCGTGCGAAAATGATATCCATAAATCGCAAAAGTAATTGCCATCGGAAAAAGCCGTGGATGTTTAAATAAAGACCAAAAAAATAGTTTCCAATAATATTTTCTTCCTTTATTTTTTAAGCCAAGGAACCACATAGATTTAAAGAGGGCTCCAGAATAGCCGAAATGGAAACGAATGAGACCGAAGTGAAAACGTAACTTTTTCTGCGGTTTATATTCTCTTAAAAAGTTTTTAACCCGTTTATAGTAAGGTTTAGCAGAATAAATTTTTTTAATAATCTCCTTATATCCCTTAATAAGTTTTGTGCGATCCATTTTAGGAATAAAATTGAGGGAAAGATCGGTATTATTGCCAGAAATATTTTTTAGTAATCTCTTCTCTTTTTTAAGGCGATGATAAAGTCTCGTGTTTTTAGGGGCGTTCAACAATCCAACCATTGCAGTAATAATCCCGCTTTTTTTAATAAATTCGATTTGCCTTTGGAAAATTGAAGGCTCATCATTGTCAAACCCTACAATAAATCCGCCAGTTACCCCCAAGCCAAAACTTTGAATTTTCTTAACAGAGTTCACTAAATTACGATTTTGATTTTGGAATTTATTGCATTCTGCTAAAGAAGTTTCGTCAGGAGTTTCAATCCCTACAAAGACAGAATTAAATCCCGCATCAATCATCATCCGCATCAACTCTTCATCATCAGAAAGATTAATTGAAGCCTCTGTTGAAAATACAAAAGGATATTTATGCTGTTTCATCCAATTGGTTATTGCAGGTAAAATTTCTTTTTTTAACTTAAATTTATTTCCAATAAAATTATCGTCAACAAAAAACATACTTCCTCTCCACCCCAAATTATATATTTTTTCTAATTCAGCTAATATCTGCGATTTAGTTTTGGTTCTTACTCCCTTTCCCAAAAGATTTGTTATATCGCAAAAATCACAATCAAAAGGACATCCCCTAGAATATTGTATATTCATAGAAACATATTTTTTCATATTAATAAGCTCAAAAAGAGGGACAGGAGTCTTTCTTATATCTGGGAACTTATTAGTTGTATAACTTTGTTTAGCGCAATTATTTTTTAAATCTTCCAGAAACTGCGGCAAAGTAATTTCTGCTTCATTAAGAACAAAATGATCGATATCCTTAAAATCCTCAGGAGAGGAAGTAAATAAAGGTCCGCCAGCAACAATTTTTACATTATGAGCTTTACACTTTTTAATGATCTTCTTAACACTCTCTTTTTGAATTACCATAGCACTAATAAATACATAGTCTGCCCATTCAATATCTTTATCTTTCAGCTTTTGGACATTTATATCAATAACTCTTTTATTCCATTCTTTTGGCAGCATTGCAGCAACAGTTAATAATCCCAAAGGAGGATGAACTGCTTTCTTAGAAATAAACTTTAATGCATGTTTAAAACTC
>JAFCDD010000044.1 GCA_017609845.1 Candidatus Woesearchaeota archaeon
GACTAAAGAATTTTTAAAAGAAATTAAAAAAAGAATGAAGAAAAATGGAATATTGGCTACTTATTCTTGTGCTAGTTTAATAAGAAAAAATTTAAATGATGTGGGTTTTATAGTAAGTGATGGGCCCTGTGTTGGTAGAAGGGCTCCTGGAACTATTGCCCGAGTCGCATAATCTGGTTATTGCGGCGGTCTCGAATTGGAAACAAGAAAACCGCTTTCCTTTTGGATATCTAGGTTCAAATCCTAGCTCGGGCGTTTAATTTATAAATATCAAAATATTACTAAAATAAAAAGAGGTGAATATGAACGCTGCATTAGTTGCATTAATCGCTGGATTGTTTTTAATATTGAATTATTTTCTTTATGGGAAGTATATTGAAAATAAGATAAAACCAACTAATAAGAAAACTCCTGCTTTCTTAAATAAAGATAAGACTGATTATTACCCTTCTAATAAGTTTTTTTTATTTGGACACCATTTCGCTTCTATTGCCGGTGCAGGTCCGATTATTGGACCAATCTTAGCAGTATCGTATTTTGGATGGTTCTTTGTTGTTTTATGGATTGTACTTGGAAGTGTTTTTATTGGAGCAGTTCATGATTATCTTTCTTTGATGTTGTCTGTTAGAAATAAGGGGAAGGGCACTGCGGAAATAACTGGAGATACTTTAAATGAAAAATCTGGGAATATCTTTGCCATAATGGTTTGGTTGACATTAATGTTAATTATAACTGTTTTTGCTGTGTCTGCTGCAGATAGCATAGTCGCTCAACCTGGTTTAGTTATACCAATAATTGCTATATCTATCATATCTGTTATTTTGGGCTTGGCTGTTTATAAATATAAAAAGAATGTATTGGCTTCTAGTCTGATAGCTTTATTTTTTGCATTTTTCTTTATGTATGTGGGTTATAAGTTCCCAGTTGTTTTGCCTTTTTCTGAAAACATTTTAAGAATATTCTGGTTAACTGTTTTGATTGGATATGGTGCTATTGTCTCTTTAATTCCTGTTTGGATTTTTTTACAACCAAGAGATTATCTGAGTTCTATACAGTTGATTTTATTTTTGGTTTTTGGTTTTTTGGCTGTGTTAATTGTTAGGCCAGTTCTTAATGCTCCTATGGTAAAATATAGTTCCTTTCCAATTTGGCCAATACTTTTTATTACTGTTGCCTGTGGTGCAGTTTCAGGTTTTCATACTTTGGTTGCTTCCGGGACTACGTCTAAGCAGCTTGCAAAAGAAAAACACGGAAGGTTTATTGGTTATGGTGCTATGATTGCAGAAGGTCTTTTAGCGTTATTAGTTGTTTTGTTTGTTGCTAGTTTGAATTGGAATTCTGGTCCAATGAATTTCTTGGGTTCTTTAGATAAGGGATGGATTATTGCTTTTGGAAATGGATTTGGAAATCTTGTTGCTCAGTTGAGGATACCTTTTTTAACAGCGTCTTTGGTTGGTTTAATAGGAGCTTTTATGGTTAATCAGTTTATTTTGACTTCTTTGGATACTTCTACCAGGATTTCTAGGTTAATCATATCTGAAACATTTAAGAACAAGATTTTTAAGAGCAAGGTTTTTGCTGTTTTAATTACTGTTATTCCTGCTTATATCCTGGCTATAACAAATACTTATTCAAATATTTGGAGAATGTTTGGAAGTTCAAATCAACTTATCGCTGCAATTGCACTTATTACGATTTCTGCTTATTTTGTTGAACATAAGAAGAATATTAAGTTTTTAATTATACCAACTTTGTTTATGATCATAACTACAATTTCTGCTTTATTTTATAGTTTGTTTAGTAAGCAAGGATATATCTTTGTTGGAAATTGGGTGTTATCGATAATATCCATTGCCTTGATTGTTTTAGCTTTTGTTATTTTCTATGAATGGGTTTGTATTTTAAGGAAATATTTTAAAGTTGCCTGGTCTGGAAATTAGTTATCTCCTTGATTTCCTTGTGTTTTTTATTGTTTTTAGAGCATCAATTTGACCATGGCCTATTTCCCAGTCTTCTTTTTCTGAGTATATTGGACCTAAGTCTTCGTTAGTATTTCTAAATATAGTTCTTTTTATCATTGATGCAGATAATCTGCTGTTTTTTTCTTTCATCAGAGCTACAAGTCCTGCTACATATGGTGCACTAACAGATGTTCCGGACATAAAACCATAACTATCTCCTGGGAAAGTAGAATAAACTAATTCTCCTGGAGCAATTACTCCATGATGTCTCATTGGGTATCCTCTGGCCGAAAAATACAGAAGTTCATCATAAAATGAAGCTCCTACAGCAATAACACTTGAAGCACATGCAGGACTTGAAACTCCAAAAGGAAAGTTTCCTGCTGCCACAGTGACCGGGATCCTTCTTGCTACCTTATTAACTGCTCTTGCTAATGGTTCTCTAATGCAGTTTTTTGAAATCCATGTTTCTAATGTTCCGAAGCTTAAACTAATTGCATCTGGTTTTTGTTCATAAACCCATTCTAACCCTTCCAAGATATCAGATTCCCAGCATATACCGTCTTGGTCACAAACTTTAGCCATAATTATATTTGCATCAGGAGCAATTCCTTTTGAAAATTCATCATTAATACCGTCAGAAGTTATTATTCCTGCTATATGGGTGCCATGACCGTTATCATCCATTGGATCGTCATCATCGTTAACAAAATCATAACCACCAGCATAACTAGATTGTAATTCAACGTGGGTATAGTCTATTCCTGTATCTAATAATGCTATTGTCCTATTTTTTCCTGTTATTCCTAAGTCCCAAACTTCTGTTGCTCCTATAAATTCATTATCCCAGATATCTTTAGTTGTTGCTTCTTTATTTAGACATAAAGGAATGTCTTTTATTAATTGATATTTGTTTTCTAATCTAAAACTTTTTAATTTTTTAATTTCATTTTCATTTTCACATATTACTGAGATAGTATCAGAAAGTTCTTTGTTTATTTCACAATTGGTGTTTTTAATTTGGATCTGATATTAACCTTATTTCTGCTTTTGCTACCTTTGCTGATGCAAAACCAGCAAGAAGGAGTAAAATGAGAATTATTAGGATTATTTTTTTCATGGTATCACTTCTTTACTTTAGTCATTTCTGTATTAATTAAAGTTATTCAAACTAAGAAAGTTATTTTTTAATATGTCTTATGCAGTTCTTACATATTCCATTAGTTGAACAATGTTCACATAC
>JAFCDD010000045.1 GCA_017609845.1 Candidatus Woesearchaeota archaeon
TCCTACTGGTGCTGCCTTGGCATTAAGTGCTATTCTGGCTACCATTGTAATTTTTGTTTTAGCAGTTTATGGGCAAGCGATGAAAGTAGAAATTCCATTAAGTTTTGGTCGTGTTAGAGGTTATGGTGTAAGGTGGCCTTTAAACTTCTTGTATACAAGTAATATCCCGGTTATACTTATTGCTGCTTTGTTAGCTAATGTCCAATTATGGGCGAGATTGCTGGAGAAGTGGGGCCATCCACTTTTAGGAACTTTTGCTGGAAATACTCCGGTAAGTGGCTTTGTGGCGTGGGTAAACCCTCCTGATGTGCTTAGGGAGATTATAACAGGCACTATGTCTATGAGTGTGGTTGCTCATGCTATAGTGTATAGTCTATTTATGATTGGGGGAGCAATACTGTTCTCTATATTTTGGATGCAGACAGCAGGAATGGATGCTAGAAGTCAAGCAGATCAGATAATGTCTTCTGGTTTGCAGATTCCAGGTTTCAGAAGAGACCCCAGGGTAATAGAGCAAATTTTAAAAAGATACATTTTTCCTTTAACTGTAATGGGTGGTGCGGCGGTTGGATTGTTGGCTGCTTCGGCAGATTTAATGGGTGCATTAAGCAGAGGTACTGGAATATTATTAACTGTAATGATTATTTACAAACTATATGAGGAAATCGCACAACAACATATGATGGATAATGATTATTTACAAACTATATGAGGAAATCGCACAACAACATATGATGGATATGCATCCTATGATGAGAAAGGCAATGGGAAAATAAAATGGTATTAGATGATTTTTTTAATGGGATTTTTGGAGGTTTGATTAGTTATAATCCCTTGTATGCCTTATTACTTATTTCTTTTCTTATTACATTAGTCATTACTTTGGTATATAAATTCTTTACAAATCAGAAAGAATTGAAAAGGGTAAAGGAAGAAAGTAAAGAATTAAGAAATAGGATGAAGGAAAATAAAGGAAATCCTGAAAAGAGAATTAAGTATGAAATCTATAAAACAACAATTTAAACCTATGATGATTAGTTTTATTCCTATTATCATTATATTCGGTTGGATTAGGGGAGTTTATAGTCCTCCGGGCGGTGAGCCAATACCATTAAGCTTTTTTGGTTTACATAGTTGGATTCTTATTTATATTGTAAGTTCAATTATTTATAGCCTTATTTTGAGAAAGATATTAAGGGTACATTGAAATGAAGAAAAGAAAAATATTTGTTAAAACAACAACAAAAAGAAAAGTTTTGTATAAAAAGAAGAAGCCAAAAATGGCTAAGTGTAAAATTTGTGGGGAGAAGTTGAAAGGAGTATTAAGAGAAAATCCGTCTAAAATGAAGAATATTGCTAAAACAAAGAAAAGGCCTTCAAGAAAATATGGGGGCGTTATTTGTCATAGTTGTTTAAGGGAAAAAGTGGCACAAGAGGCAAGAAAAAATGTTTGAAATTGGAAGATTGTGTATAAAGAATTCCGGAAGAGATGCTGGAGAGTATTGTGTTGTTGTGAACATAATAGATGATAATTTTGTTTTAATAGACGGTAATACTAGGAGAAAAAAGTGCAACATAAAACACATAGAACCATTAAATAAAGTAATTAAAATTAAAAAAAATGCTCCTAGAGAGGAAATTCATAAAATGTTTGTTAGTTTAAAGCTTAATATTAAAAAAAGAAGAATAATAAAAAAATCTGGTAAAAGTACTAAAGAAAAACCTATCAAAAAGAAGGTTGTTAAGAAAAAAGTTAAAAAATGAAAGAAGAAAGGTATTATCGCGTTTATGAATTGACAAAGAAAATTGAACGTTTACAAAATCAAATAGAAGTTCTGAATCAACAGTTGTTGGAATTTGCTACATTAGGAGAAACTTTAAAGGAAATGGGAACAGATAAAAAAGAAGTTTTTGTTTCTATTGGTCCGGGAATATTTGCTAATGCAGAATTAAATGAAGATAAGAGGGTTTTAGTTAATGTTGGTGCTGATGTTTTGGTAAAAAAAAGTTTAGAAGATTCAGAAAAGTTAATTTCTAACCAAATAGAAGAAATCGGCGCAGTGGTCGGGAATTTTGAACTTGAGTTAGAAAGAAGTAGTGTGGAATTGGAAAAATTAAAGGGGAATATTGGTGTTGAAAAAGAATAATTGTTAAATAATAAGATTCTTTATTAATGTTTATGGATTTTATAAAATATTATTCAAATAGTAAGGTACAAGAAGCATTGCTGAATTCTGCAAAAAATAGGGAAATTGGAGTACAATTTAAAAATGGTTTTGGAAAAAGGCCAGATATTTTACAATATAAGAATGATGTTTTGGAATTTGTAAACGGTGGTGCGACTTCTTTTCATATTTCTGAAGAAAGATGGAAGGATCCTTTAATGTTGAAAAGTGGAATGTCTATTAAGGAGTTGGATGAATTAAGGGTCGGATGGGACCTGATTTTAGATATTGACTGTAAATTTTTTGAATATTCTAAAATAACTGCTTTTTTGTTAATTGAAGCTTTAAAATTTCATGGTGTTGAAAGCGTTGGCTTGAAGTTTAGCGGGAATAGATCTTTTCATCTTGTTGTTCCTTTTGAAGCTTTTCCTGAAGTGGTGAACAATGTTCCTGTTAGGGATTTATTTCCCGAAGGTACGCGAGTTATTGCTAGTTACTTAAAAGATTTGATTAAGGATGAATTAAAGAAAAGGATTTTAGATATTAGTGATAAAAGTGATGCAGAATTTGATCCTTATTCTTTGATTGAAATTGATTCTGTTGCTATTTCCAGCAGACATATGATAAGGGCTCCTTATTCAATTAATGAAAAAAGTATGTTGGTTAGTGTTCCTCTGAGTATCAATGAACTAAATGATTTTAAGATTGGTGATGCTAAGCCTGAAAATATTAAATTTGATAAAGAATTCATTCCTAAAGCTAAAAAAGGTGAGGCTTCTAATTTGATTATCCAAGCTTTTGATTGGGATATGAAACATAAAAAGGATAAAGTTGAAATCAAAGTTAAACGTAATTTTGAAATTCCCAAGATTGCAATAAAGGAGGATCATTTTCCTAATTGTGTTAAAGAATTATTAAATGGAGTTAAGAAGGATGGAAGAAAAAGGGCGGTTTTTATCTTGATTACTTTTCTGAAAAATATGGGTTGGAGTATTGATGATATTAAAAAGACTTTGTTGAAGTGGAACAAGGGAAATTATGAACCCTTAAGAGATGGCTATATTTTAAGCCAGATTAGTTGGCATAAAAGACAAAAAAGAAATATCCTTCCTCCAAATTGTGATAATAAAGCTTATTATCAGGATATTGGAATTAAGTGCAGTTGCAAGAACATTAAGAATCCAGTGAATTATGTTTTTAGAAGAATTAGAAAAAAATAGCAACGATTAGTTACATATTGGTAGAGATGAGTCCATAGCACATTTACAGTTTTTACTTTCTGGGTCTTCTGCGCAGGCCTCATTAATTTCTGTATATTTTTTTTCTAGTACATCCTTTTCAACTTGGGGCCCACCACCATCTTCTAAAATGGTATCGGAACCTTTTTCTTTATTTGTTTTGTTGATCCCAAAAAAATAGAATAGGATTATTATAATAAATAAAATTACTATACCAATAATGATTACTTTTGGGCTTATTCTTTTTTTGGCTGGATGTTCAGTATTTTCTTGCGTGTTTTTATATTCTTCTTGCATTTTTTTATTCATAAAAATAAGTTGCGTCAAAATAGATTATGTCACTTTGCCCGGGACCATATTCAAAATTAGTAACCTGTCCTCTCGGAGACTCGTCCTCTCGGAGACTCTGCCCCCCCACTACAGCTAGGCAACTGGGTGTCTAAATTTATGGTTACTACATGCCAATTTGTATCTTCATAATGAGGAATACACCAACCAGGATAATCTGAATTTATACAGGTAGTACATGTGGCCGGATTTGTTATAACTATATGCCAGTTTCCATTTGTATACCAGTAAACATTGAATTTTGCTAAGGGATCTTCTTTTTTATAGGCAAATGTAAAATAA
>JAFCDD010000046.1 GCA_017609845.1 Candidatus Woesearchaeota archaeon
TTCTTATGTTCGCTAAGAATTAAATTTTATTTCAAATTTAATCATCAATTTATAAACCTTTTGGTTTTTTTTAGTGAAAATTAGTCTTCTTTTGTTTTATTTATAAAGGTTTTGTTTTTTAATTTTGAAACAGGCTTTATACAGTCTGTATTTACCATAAAAGGGGGTTTTAGAGTGAGAAAGGTTTTTAAATGCACTAAAATTATTGATTCTAAGCTAATTTTAAGCTTATTTTTGGTGAAAAAATGACTGCAGATAGAGAGTATAAAGCTGATAAAATAACTGTATTAAAAGGTCTTAAAGCTGTTAGGCTGAGGCCTGCTATGTACATAGGAGATACCAGTACAAGAGGATTACATCATCTAATTTATGAAGCTGTAGACAATGGAATTGATGAGTGTTTGGCTGGTTTTTGTAGTCTTATTAAGGTTATTCTAAATGAAGATGGAAGTGCAACCATCTTAGATGATGGAAGAGGGATTCCTGTTGATATTCATCCTGAAGAAAAGAAGCCTGCTGTTGAAGTTGTTATGACTGTTTTACATGCGGGCGGAAAATTTGATAAGAAAACCTACAAAGTGAGTGGTGGATTGCATGGTGTTGGTATTTCTGTAGTAAATGCTTTATCTGATTTCTTAGAAGTTAAGATTAAAAGAGATAATAAAATATATCGTCAAAGATACGAAAAAGGAATAAAAGCAAGTGAATTAGAAGTAATCGGAGAGACAAATGAAACTGGAACTGAAATAACTTTCATGCCCGACAAGGAAATTTTTGAATGTCTTGATTTTGATTTTGATTTGGTTTCTAGAAGATTAAGGGAATTAGCTTACCTTAATCCCGGTGTCAAATTAGTAATAGAAGATAAAAGAAAAGACAATATAAAAGAATTCTTTTTTGAAGGTGGAATAAAAGAATTTGTTTCTGATTTAAATAAAGGAAAAAACAAACTAACTAGTGAACCGATTTATATTGAAAAGGAAAAGAATAAGATAAAGGTTGAGGTTGCTATACAATATAATGACAGTTATAAAGAAACATTACATAGTTTTTGTAATAACATCAATACTGTTGAAGGCGGAACGCATGTTGTTGGTTTTAGTACTGCATTAACTAGGGCAATTAATGAATATATTTCTAAAAATTTATTATCTGATACAAGATTAAGTGGAAATGATGTCAAGGAAGGTTTAACTGCTGTTATTTCCATTAAAATTCCTGATCCCCAATTTGAAGGCCAGACAAAAACAAAATTGGGCAATTCTGAAGTTAAGGGATTGATTAGTTCAATTGTTTATAGTAATTTATCAAGTTTTTTTGAGGAAAATCCTAAGAATGCCAAGTTGATAATACAAAAATGCATTGATGCTGCTAAAGCAAGAGATGCTGCTAAGAAAGCTAGAGATTTAGCCAGAAGAAAATCTGTTTTGGATTCTGGCAGTTTGCCAGGTAAGTTAGCAGATTGTCAAGAAAAAGATCCTAGTAAAGCAGAGTTGTTAATCGTGGAAGGTGATTCTGCTGGCGGAAGTGTTAAACAAGCAAGAGTTAGAGAATTTCAAGCTGTTTTGCCATTGAAAGGAAAAATATTAAATGTTGAAAAAGCCAGGATAGACAAAATATTTAGAAACAATGAGATAACAACTTTAATTAGTGCGATTGGTTCGAGTGTTGAAAATGAATTTGACATAAACAAAGTTAGGTATCATAAAATTATTATTATGACTGATTCTGATGTTGATGGGAATCATATTACTACATTATTATTGACTTTCTTTTTTAGATATATGAGGCCTTTGATTGAGTCTGGTTATTTGTATATTGCTATGCCTCCATTATACAAAGTAAGAATGAACAAGAAGGACTATTATTTGCAGAATGATGCTGAATTAAAGAAATTTGTTGGCGGTAATGGGGCAAGTAATCTGAATATCCAAAGGTATAAGGGATTGGGAGAGATGAATCCTGAACAATTGTGGGAGACTACAATGGATCCAGAAAAAAGAATAATCAAACAGGTTACTATTGAGGATTCTGTTATTGCTGATGAAATCTTTAGTATTTTAATGGGGGATGAAGTTGAGCCAAGAAGAGAATTTATTTCAAAGTATGCTAAGGAGGTTAAGAATTTAGATATTTAAAATGAGATTTCCTAAGATGAAGCTTCCTAATATAAAAAAGTATGAAAATCTTGGTAGCATGGAGGAGCTTTTAGGGTATGATGTTTTTGCTGAATATGTAAAAGCCCAAAGAGGCACAAAGATTTATGTAAGATTTATGGAAAATCTGCCTCAGATATATGATACTATAAAATTTAAATTACCTGGAGAGGAGGAATCTTCATACTTCTTGATCTTATCTTTACCTAAACGTATGCAAGAGGGGAAGACCATACAAGAAGCGTGTGTAGTTAACCTTGAAAGAGAAGATATAGAAACGTTGGAGGCTAAATTAAATGTCTGAAGAGGTACAACAGAGATTAATTGAAGAAGAGATGAAAGAGTCTTACATAGACTATGCCATGAGTGTTATAGTTGGAAGGGCCTTGCCTGATGTTAGAGATGGTTTAAAGCCTGTACACAGAAGGATTCTTTATGCCATGAATGAAATGGGTTTATTGCATAACAAGCCCTTTAAAAAATGTGCAAGAATTGTTGGAGAGGTTTTAGGAAAGTTTCATCCTCACGGTGATAGTGCTGTATTTGATTCTTTGGTAAGAATGGCACAGGATTTTTCTTTGAGATATCCTTTAATTAAAGGCCAGGGAAATTTCGGAAGTATTGACGGAGATAGGGCGGCAGCAATGAGATACGTAGAAGCAAAATTAAAAAAAATTGCTGAAGAATTATTGACAGATATAGAAAAAGATACTGTTGATTTTACAGATAATTTTGATGGTAGTTTAAAAGAGCCATTATTCTGCTAAATTGCCTAACTTATTGATAAATGGAAGTTCTGGTATAGCTGTAGGGATGGCTACTAATATTCCTCCACATAATATTCATGAGATTATAGATGGTATTGTAGCTTATATTGATGATAATGATATAACAATAAATGATTTAATGAAAATAATCAAAGGACCAGATTTTCCTACTGCAGGAATAATATGCGGAAGGAACGGAATAATTAATGCTTATAATCATGGAAG
>JAFCDD010000047.1 GCA_017609845.1 Candidatus Woesearchaeota archaeon
AAACAAGAGATTTAAGATATGGTTTTATACACTAACTTTTTCTTTTTTTAATTTTCTAAAATTTCATTAGCTATTTCCTTAGCATCCACGTCTTTCACACTATTAGCAACAAATTCATTTCTATCAAACATCTCATTCTTATTTACTTTACCAGAAATCAAATATTGGCTTCCTAAAACATCAGATTTCAAATCTTCAAAACTCTTATCTTTAATGCTTTCTCCATTTACTTTTAAAATCTTCTCAGCATTCTCTCTAAAAGCAACAACCCTAATATTCTCTGTACCATCGTCAAAGAAAAAATTAACTATGGGAACCTCTTTAATAGTAACATTACCATGTACAGAACACTTCCCATCCTCTACTTTTTTATTACATTCAGGACAAGCATCATAAAACCTTGGTTCAAAAAGTTGAACCACCGTACCCAAAACTTCAACGAAATCCCCTTCTTCTAGATCTCTAATTTTTTTCCTCTCCCTGCTAAAATCAATAACCACATCTTTAATAATTTCATCACTTTTCTCAACTCCGCTCTCCTTTCCCAAATGTAATTCTTTAACTCCATTATTATCTCTAACATAAGCATTAACAACTTTAACAACATCATCCTTGTCAAAATTAGCCAAACTATCAATAACCTTTGTATCCCAAACAACAACCATTATGCTTCCAGAATCATCTGCTATGCTAAATCTCAAAACTTTTCCTTCTCCCCTCTGACTCTTAAACTCCCTAACTTCATATTTCTGCAATATTCTTCCAGCTATTTCTAAATTCCTTGCTCCAACAAATAAATCCTTTATCTTAAACTTTTTTTTCTCCAAATCAAACAGTTTAATCCCTAACTCATTAGCAATAATATGCGCTGCACCTTCTTTGCTAATTAGATCTCCTAATTGTTTTAATTTAGCCTTTACCTTAGTCTCAATTTCCTCTCTGCTAACATCAGACTCTTTAATTATTCTCTCTACTATATCCTCATAATTCATCTTTAACATCTTTATCTCACTCTTTGTCCTAAAATAGGAATTTCAGATAATGTTTTACTAATAAAATAAGGGTAACCAAATCTTATTTCTAGAATAGAATCATAAAAGCCATTAACACCCATCGTCAAATCACAAAACAACGTTTTCTTATCTGCATATTCAAATGTTTCTTGATCAAAATCAAAATAGCATTGCATCTTCCTTCTATCTAATGTAACTTCCATTCTTTCTATTTCTTGCCTTAAATTATTAATCCTTCCACCACCAACATTTTTAATATCAATATCTAGATTAACAATAACTGTATTTGGATCATCATAAATCAAACTTTTCCTAACACCCGCCACAGTAATCGGAGCATATTCTGTATTTCCTCCCAACCTGCCCAAATTTTCCTCCATAGCACACCCTTCTGAATTCTCATCAGAAACGCAAACCTGTCCGGCAGCAAAAGTTTCATAATTATACTTAGCATCCAAAACTATATTTGTTGTAGTAAAACTTTCTTCATTTCCAGAATAAAGATTATCATAAATATAAGGGCCAAAAACGATTTTATATTCTGAAGGTATTCTTTCTACTTCTCCTTTATCCTTCCTTATAATTTCAGCTCCTTCTAATATAAACTCTTGAGTATCTTCCGAAATACCTCCATAAGTATCACTCAAACTATCACTTATTCTCATCTCTCCCATTATCGGTTCCCTATCATAATTTTTCAAATAAACATTCACTCTAAAATTTTGTCCTTCAACAAAACCTTTTTGTCCAGCACTAACTCTTGTCCCACTTAAATCAATTTTTTCTATAATCAGGCCTTTTCCATAAACAGGCTCATTACTTCTTTGTAAGGGGGTTTTCTGTAAAGAAGCGCAACCAGATAAAAAAATCAAAGATGCAATTAATAAAACAGTTAATAATCCCCTCATTTTCCTAAAAAAATTTTCCATCTTTAAATAGTTTTCTAGCCTTTATCAATATCATTAGTTTTTATCTTAACACTTGCATATTTTTTAGCACTATACAAATACGAAACATCTGCATTTATCAAACTATACTCAACAAACTTATTCCCCACTTTATCAATATTTATTACGCACTCAAATTTTAAATGATCCTTATCATAATCACACTCTTCCTCACATTCGGCTATCTCCTTATTTATCTCATCAATCTTCTGTTGTTCTAAATTGCCTTGAGAGTCAAAATCTTCACAACGTTCATCCAAATTAAAACCTTCAGGCAAATCCAGCTTTAATCCTTCTAACTTAAATAAAGAACTATCTTTCAACATATTATTTAACTTCAAAAACAAAATATGTGTTCCTTTATCCAAAGGCTGTTTTTCATAACTAAAATCCATATCAAAACTTATAGGACCATAAACCAACTGTTCAGCCCTAATTCTCCCTTCACCAACATAAAGATCTCTCAAATTAGCTAATTCATTGGATTGCTTAAATGTTTCATGATAACCGCCAAAAGCCCTGACTCTCTCCCTGCTTAAAGTATAAACTCTCAACCTAGACCTTGTCTTATAATCTGAAACTGCCTCTAAATACGGTCTTTTAATTTCATATTTCTTATCTTCATTTTCTATCTCAAATCCCTCAGGAAATACACAGGTAACAGGAACAGTTTCATCAAACTCAGCCAAAAATTTTATACTCGGGATTTGCGGTTCTCCCCTTCCTTCATAATCATCCATACCGCACCTAAATCTAACATAAGTATCCTTTTGTAATTTCTTAGCTTCTACTTTTGCACTAAAAACAACTTCCTCATTTTCAGAAAAAACTCTTTTATCCAAAGTATCAATATCAGTTATAAAAATTCCTCTTTGTACTGAATCTGCTTGCTTCGCACCAGGTCCCAATAGCTACACCTTGGGGATCATTAATAATTTCCCATGTTTTCTCACTATAATATTGAACTTTGGCAGGCAAAACATTAGGAAAAAATAAAAAAACTATAACAGCCAAAACAACTAGAAGAGCAATAATCCCTCCATTCTTCTTCTTTCCCATATCCACACTAACACTTGTGGTTCCAGGAGCAACATAACCTCTCTGTTCTCCTCTAGATTTAAATGCCTTAGAAACAAAATACAAAATAACTCCAATTAAAATAACAACTAAAACCCAAGGATTAAATAAAAAACCAAAAATATTTCCAATAAAACCCCCTCCCACAACAATGCTTAAAATTAAAATTAAAATTAAAATAGGAATTGTCCATCTCTTAACATTAACCCAAAACCATTCCCTTTTCTTTAATTTTTTCTCATACCAGGATTTAGTTTTTTTGGTGTCTTCTTCTCTCTTCCCCTCTTTTTCATCATCACCCAATCAAAATCACCTCTTAACAAAACCCAAAACTTCAAACATTATAAATTTATCTCCTCTTCTTCAAAATTAAACTCAATCTGAATGGTCTCAAAACCATTCTCAGTTAAAATTCTCTGGCTAATACTCTCAACCCTATAATCAATTTTCTGTTTAAAATTTTGTTTTACAATATAAGTTATCTCAACTCCCTCTCCTGTTTCAGCGCCATACTCTTTCTTATCCTTGGCAATTCCACTAATAAAAAACCCATCGTCAACAACCTCAAAATCATAACTCTCATAATCAAAATAGGTTGAAAATTTCTCTAAAAAAACCCTTTCGAATTCATCTAAACAATCTTCCTTGCCACAATTAAGACCTTCATTAGACATTTCCTTTAAAACTTTAAAACTAGTTAACCTAACATTACTATCTAAATAAATTAAATCTTTCTCAGCTTTTAAATAAAGATTAATAATTTCGACAGAAGCATCGCCAACAACCCTTTCCTCCTTTCCCCTTAATGAAGTATAAATGAATATTGCAGTAACAAATATTACAATAAAAAATATAACCAAGAACGCATTAAATATTTCTGTTCCTTTTTTATTCATTTTCATCTTCCTTTAATCTATTTATTGATTTAAGATATGGAACAAGCGGACTAACATACTTAACTAACTCAACTCTAATCTTGTCGCCATCAAAATCAGGCAATTCAACATCATAAATACTTTTAGTCCAT
>JAFCDD010000014.1 GCA_017609845.1 Candidatus Woesearchaeota archaeon
GCTTATAGGTGCTAATAATTATCATTTAAAGTTAAGATTGTATCCCCATCATGCCTTAAGAGAGAATAAAATGTTAACTGGGGCAGGGGCAGATAGAATGCAGACTGGAATGAAACACGCATTTGGTAAAGTTATTGGGAGTGCTGCACAAGTTAAAAAAAACCAGAAGATTTTTACTGTTTATGCTAATAAAAAGGATTTGGATTCAGTAAAAGAAGCATTAAAAATGGGTATATCTAGGTTGCCTTGTAAGTGTGGTATAGAATAAAAAAATTTATATAGTGTTCTTATTTCTTTAATCTAAAAGAGGTTTCATGATGAACATAGCTTGGTTTAAAGATCTGGATCAAGCCTTTAAGAAATTTTTAGAAGAAAATAATATTAAGGATAAAATCTTTGGAATATTAAAAGATTTAGATGTTGATAATAATGAAGAGTTACAAAATGCTTCTAATAAGATAAAAGAGATTATTTTGAATGTAGAAATTCCTTCAAGTATTAAAGATGACATTATTGATGCTTATGATACTTTAAATGTTGATAAGGAATTGTTTGAGAAAGCCAAGGAAGCATTGGCGATAATTAAGGCAGGGAGAGATATGCCTTATGTTGCTGTTAGAAGCAGTGCTACAGCTGAAGATTTACCTGAGGCAAGTTTTGCTGGGCAACAAGCAACCTTTTTGAATGTTAGGGGAAATCAGAATTTATTATATGCTGTTAAAAAATGCTGGGCAAGTTTGTATACTGCAAGAGCAATTTATTATAGAATTAAGAATAATTTTCCACATGAAAAAGTTTTGATTGCTGTGATTATACAGAAACAAATACATTCTGATAAATCTGGAGTAATATTTACTGTTAATCCTTTGAATAATAATGAGAATGAAATATTAATTGAGGCAGGATTTGGTTTAGGGGATGCTGTTGTCAGTGGTTCTATAATTCCTGATCAATATATTTTGGATAAAGGAGATTTAAGATTAAAAGAAAAAGAAACAGGAAAACAAGAATGGAAACTGGAATTTGATTTTAATACCAAAGAAACAGTAAAAAAGAAGATTGATGTTAAAAGAAGGATTTTAGAAGAATATGAGATAAAAAATCTGGGAGAGTTAGCAAGGAAAATTGAGCAACATTACAAAAAACCACAAGATATAGAGTATGCAATAGAAGGCAATAAGGTTTACATTGTTCAATCTAGGCCCATAACAACCTTGAAGAAAGTTGCGAAAAAAGTTTCTGAGGATGTTTCTGATAGGAAGGTTATTCTAAAAGGAATGTCTGCTAGTCCCGGAATTTATTCTGGTCCTGTTAAGATTCTTAATAGTATGGAAGAATTGGGCAAGGTTAATGACGGAGATATTTTAGTTGCTGTTCAAACTAATCCTGATTTTGTTCCTGCTATGAAAAGAGCAAAAGCAATAGTAACTGATAGTGGAGGTTCTACAAGTCATGCCGCCATTGTAAGCAGGGAAATGGGAATTCCTTGTGTTGTTGGTACTGATAAAGCCACTGAAATTTTAAAAGATGGAGATATAATAACTGTTAATGGCAGTAAAGGAGAAGTTTATGAAGGCAAGGTAGAAGTAAAACAAGAAGTTGAAGAACATCGTGAAGTTATGGGCGGGGTAGAAACAATAACTAAAATCAAGGTTATTATGGATATTCCTGATCTTGCTGATAAGGTTGCTGAAACTGGGGCTGAAGGTATTGGTTTGGTAAGGTTGGAGATTATGATTTCTGAGGGAGGGGTGCATCCCAGAAAGTATATTGAAGATGATAGAGAAGAAGAGTATATTGAGTTATTGGTTAATGGCATAAAAAAGATGGCTGAAGCTTTTAAAGGTAAGCCGGTCTGGGTTAGAACAAGTGATTTGAGAACTGATGAATATAGGGGATTAGAAGGAGGGGAGGAAGAGCCTAAAGAAACAGACCCAATGATTGGAAATCATGGAATAAGAAGAGTGTTAAAACAACAAGGAATTCTGAAGGCTGAGGTTAAGGCCCTTAAAAGACTGCATGAAGAAGGTTATAATAATGTCGGAGTTATGATTCCATTTGTTATTAATTTAGATGAAGTTGTAAAGGCCAAGGAAATTATGAGAGAAATTGGTTTAGAGCCATGCAAGGATATTGATTTTGGAGTTATGATTGAGACCCCTGCTAGTTGTTGGATTATTGAGGATATTTGCAAGGAAGGTGTTAGTTTTGTAAGTTTTGGGACCAATGATTTGACTCAGTTGACCTTAGGGGTTGATAGAAATAATGAGGATATTGCTTATTTATTTAATGAAAAACACCCTGCTGTTTTGGGTGAAATCAAGAAAGTCATTGATACCTGTAAGAAATATAATGTTGAAACAAGTCTTTGTGGTCAATCTGGATCTGATCCAGAAATGGCTGAATTTTTAGTTAAATTTGGCATAGATTCTATTTCTGCTAATCCAGATGCTGTTGATAGGATTAAGGAGGTGGTTGCCAGGACCGAGAAGAAATTATTATTAGATTTTGCCAGAAGGAGGAATTCTTAGGTTTTTATGTTAATATCTTAATATAGAAAGATTTATATATGAGTTATTACTGTTAAATAGTGAATATGGAGGGTTTTAAATGGCCGTAACTGATGAACAAATAAATTTAGCAAGAGGATATGTGGGGGTTCTAAATTTAGAAGAACAATTAGCTAACCCTGAGATATCTAAAGATCCTAGAAATAAAGCACAAATCATTCGTAATTTAAGTCAAATTTCTACTGGTGACCCATTAATTGGATTGAGAATGCCAGAGGCAGATTTAGCTCATACTGTTGAACAAGCATATATTGCTCCTACTTTTCAAAGATTAGATGAAATTTTTACTGGTGATGATGCTAATCGAAATATAGGCAACATTGTCAGAAGGTATGCTTCAAGAATAGATGAAAAGTTGCAGGAAGCTGGAGATAATAAATCAAAAGCTGCCTTAATTGCAGGACAACTATTAATGGGAACATTGAATCCGGGATATATTTCACAATTAAAAAATATGTCTGATTCAGAAAGAAAAGATACTATGTTTAAATCTATGTTAGAGAGAAACCCAGATTTAGCAAAAACTAATGTGAGACATTATTTAGATCCTGGTGTTCAACAAATAATGAATTTAGAACTTTTCTCATTAGGTGCTGATTATTTGATGCCTGTTGAGGATGGGAATGGTAATGTTATAAGATATGAAATTAACAGAGATAAATTAAAAAGTGATCATAGTTTAGATGTAGAAGATGAATCACAACAGATGGCACATAAAGAGGCCTATTTAAGAATGTTAGCAGAAAGCTAACTTTTTCTTTTTTATTTTAATTTTTTAACCAGATTCGCCATTACACCAACGAATTCATCTGCTTTTTTTCTTAGATTTTGAATTTCTTTACTTCTAATATCTATTACTAGTCCATTGTTAATATCATGAGTTAATCTATAAACTTGACGATAGAATAAAATATACTTATTGTTTAGTTTATTTTTTCTTACAAAATGTTCTTTTAACATTATATCAATATGTTCGGGACTTGGAGGAGTTTTTCCTGCTGCCATTAAGGCTGCGTGTGAAGAATCAACTAATGCCCAGTAAATTGCTTCTACTGAAGCCAACATATTGTATCTTGCTCTTGATAGGTGTACTGGAGCTCTTTTTAGTGCCGTATAGATTGATTCGTCTGTTGGTTTTATTCTTCCTTTGGCTAATAAGATTTTTAATGGGCTAAAAAAACCCCCGAAATCTATTAATGGGATACCATATCTTATTACGTTGATTACTACTGGTTCTCCTTTTAACATTTGATCATAGAAAACTGATAAAGTTACTGTGTTAATATGCAATTTTTTGGAATATTTTAATGAGGATACTAGTTTTGCCATCTCTTCTCTGTACCATGCTGTAAGTTCATCGTCCCATTGAATTGTACAGTCATCTACTACAATGATAATATCAATGTCAGATCTTTCTTTAGCTGTATCTTTAGCTGTAGAACCAAAAAGAATTATTGATTTTACTACTTCTTTAAATAACTTGTATGCTTTTTGTGCAAAGTCATAAGCTATATCATGACTTTTATCCATTTAATCACCTCTTTAGTTTTAAATTTTTTAATTAGTATATAAAGTTTATTGATTTGGTGTTCCTGCAAATCTTGAACGTTCTCCTCCTACTTGACCTCCAAGTTCTCTTGGTAGTGTTGAGAATCCTCCTCCATAAAGAGATTTAAAGTGTTGTTCTGGAAGTATTTCTCCGTATCCTGTACTGTAAGGAGCCTGGGTTTCTCTTATGTCTGTCCAGTATGGCGGCGCCTTATAAGTATAAAGTGGACTTCCTAGTTCTTCTAAAGCATGTAAATGTGGGCTTTGTTTGAAGTCAGCAACGAATTTCCCTGCTTCTACAACCAGTTTTCCTTTTTCAAATTTAAAGCCGGCTTCTTTTAGTGTTTTTAGATGTTCGTGAGTAGGCACATTACCCATTCCGGGTGGAAGGTGTGCATCGTTATGACCAAAATTATCTGTTAAATGAACATGTTTTACTACTGAAGCAACTTTTTCTGTTTCTTTTCTTAGATCTTCTTCAGTGTAACCATATTTTCTTAATAGATTAATATGTCCAACGTCCCATGTTGCTCCTATTATTTTTTCAGCAGTAGCTTGAGCTTTTTCTTTTGCAATTCCTTTTTTTTGTAATTTTTCTACGAATTTTCTTCTTGTTTCTTGAACAAGTTCTTTTAGGGATTCTCCTCTTCCATGGGCCATTTCAGGATTCCAGTTTTCTATAGCTATTATTGGTGTATTTTCACCAAATCTATCATACGCATTAATTGCTACATTCGAAACTGTTTCCGAAGTTTTTTCTTTTGCGAATTCATTTACTGGTTTGAATATTTCTGGAGGAGGCAACTGACTTATGCTTGCTAAAATTTCATCTTCATCCACCTTTCTTCCCAATCTTCTTTTAATTTCGCTTTCCGCTTCTTTATTTATCCTTTCCCTTATATTCTGAATATCTTCTGCTCTTGCAACATGCAGGGTGTCCTCATACCTTTTCGCTATTTCCCTAAATATTTTTTGTTGTTCTCCATAAATTCTTGCGCTTTCTTCAAAATTATTTATTTCTCTGAATACTTCTCTTTTTTTCTCTTCTCCGCCTGAGAAGTATTCTTGGAATTTGTGGTGGAGTTCTTCCATTTGAGATCCTATATGTTGATCTATTTCATCTTTATGAGATTGTAATAAACCCACTTCTTGAACATATTTCTTAAATTTTTCTCTTAATTCTTGAGGTAGTGCTCCTTTTTGCTCTACTTCAGCCAATTCTTGAAATTCCTTGGATTGTAAAATTCCATTTCTTCTATCTTCTACTTCAGATTTTCTTTTTAGAAGTTCCATTAATTGTAATTTTTCTTGGTCCCATTGAGTAATGTTTAGATTTTTTAATCTTTCTTCAGGAGTCCATATCTTCTCTCTTCCAATGTACCTCTTTTTTTCGTATTCTAATGGTATTAATTGTCCAGTATCCTGATTTACTGCTATCATCATTTCTTTTCTTTCTTCTCCTGAAGGAAGTTTTTTTGTTATCTCTGCAGGTACTCCTCCGGATGCATGGACCACAACTGTTGTGTTTCCTGTAGGATCTAATTTGTATGCTTTATCTATTGAATCTTGAATTTCTCTTTCATTTTGTTCTCTTTGAAACTCACTCCATTTTTCCTTGCCAAAACCTGCGGGATCTGTTATTGGAGCATGTAAGCTAGCTTTAGCATCTGTTAGTTTTGTTAATCTTCTTATTTCATCAAAATGTTGTTCTGGGATTGATTGAAAGGTTTCCTGATTTACTGCTCCAATTTCTACTCCTTCTACACCGGCATTTAATCTTGCTGTTGCTTCTGCTAATTGATTTGCTGTTTGTACACTTGTTGGTGCTCCGACAGCAGATTGTGGAACATAATACTTAGAATCCATTGCACTTTGATATTTGTTGTTAAAATAGGTTGGCATCTTATATTTCAAAAGGTCTTTTTTCCTTTTTATCTTTTTCCTTTTTTTGATATTGTACTTCTATACCATTAGATATCTCATCTGTGTATTTTTTTATTGTTTCATAATCCATATTTGGTGCATATTCCTTTAATTTTTCTTCTATTATCCTTCTTTGTTCTGGGTGTAGGTGTATTTCATCACCAATTAAGTGTTCTTCATCTTTTAATAATCTCATTACTTTTTTGGCTAGTGGGCTTATTTTTCCTCCTCCAATGTCTCTTTCATCTGCTGTTAAGTATTGTCCCGGTGAACTTCCATAACCTACTGTTTTTTCTTCCTCCTTTTGTCTTACTTGTACTGTGGTTTCTTCTGTTGTAGTTTTTTTATAATCTTGTTTTGGGGTAAATTCTTCTATTTTTATTTCTCTGGGTCTTCTGATTTCTACGCCTTCTAATCTTTGTTCTAAAGTTTTTTGTAATTCCTCTATTAATTCTTCTATTTTTTTCTTTAGTTCTTTATCTTTTATTTTCTTTAGAATTTCTTTAAGATATGTTATTTTTTTGTTGGTTTCTTTTATTTTATTTAGTTCTTTTAGAATTTCCTTAAGAGTTACCATGATAGCATGCCATGGGATTTTTTATAAACATCATATAGTGTATAAACGTCTTTTTTAGCTGATTCTTTTCCTAATTTTACAACTAATTTATCTGTGTAACTTGAACCTTTTTTTCTTGGTGATCCTCTTAGTTTTCTAATTCCACCAAAAAATGATGTTATTATCCCTGGTTTTTTTATTTTCTCTTCTTCTTCCTCTTCCACTTTTTCTATGTATTTATTTAGATCATCTGCTAAAGCTACCAAACTCGCATCAACCATCTCCGTTGCTAAATCAATATCTTCCTTTTCATTTTGTTTTTTGATTTCTTTAAGATCATCTTCACTGAATACATAGGTATTAAAATAAACATCTACTCTTCCGCCTTGTACATACTTTATACTTGATTGTCCTTGGCCCACTGTATGGGGAACACTTCTAAATTCGAATTTCACTTCTATGCATTGGAAGAATTTTCTTGTTGTTTTTGCCTTTTCAGGAAGTTCTTCCTTTTCTATTAATCTTTGAACATTAATTTGTTTTTTTCCCAGTATTGTTATTTCTAACTGCATATTGTTAAATAGTTCAATAATGTTAGCAGAATTAAAACTGTACATTTCTAGTTTCTTTGCTGCTTCCATATATGGGCGAGCCCATTTGGAATATTGTTTTAGTGCTGCTACTTGTGATCTTAGGTATGTTTTTTCAACATCATATCTTTTTCTTAATTCCTTTTCACTGTATTCTTTCCATTTTAAATATTCAGTTAATTTTCTTTTTAGAATCCCTTTTACTCTTTTGTTAAGATCCATTTTATCTACATCTTTAAGATCTTTTGCAAACATGAATGCATCCCTTAAGGTTACAAATTCTAATTGTTGTGCTAAATTGTTAATGCTTCCACGACCTGCCTTAATGTCTACTTGATCCATCCATACAGATCTTAATTGTAATTCTGCTGCTCCCCTTTCTTCTTTTTCTTTTGATTTTAATTGATCATAATTTTCCAGCCTGATTTCAAATTCCCTTAGATCATAGATAAGGTTGATAATGCTTCTTACTATTGCATTAATTGTTTCCATTAGTTTCATTACTCTGTCTTGCATTACTGCCTTTCTTGTTCCTATGTCTCCAAAAAAAGAGCTTGAAGCAGAAGCTTCGAATTCTTCTCCTGTTTTTTCTATTTCCTTATAACCAATCTTTGTTTTTAAGAAATCAAGTAGCCAGAAATATACTGGTTCTAATCCTTCTTGGAAAGAATCGTATATCAAATGGTAACTTGGTTCTACCTTTGATTTTTCTTTTATTATTTTTATTAGTTCTTCTCTTAGTTTTGGATCAGAATGCTCTTTAATCTTGGATTTTAGATAATGGATCTTTTGGTTGGGGCTTTTGATTTTACTTAATTTTTTTATGGTTTCTTCTGGTGTTTCTATCTTTGGTTTTTCTTCTTTTCTAATCAAAGAACCAAAAAAACCACCCACATGTGTTTTGTCCTTTGCCATATAATCACCAGTTTTATAGTTCTTATAGATTATTTCTTTATAAATGTTTTTAATACCGAAAATATTTCGATTTTTTTTGAATAGATAATATAAAGTAATATTATTCTGTTTGTATATTATGGGATTAGAAAATAGGGTTAAATATGAATATAGGGGAAGTGGTGACTGGGAAAGGTTGGGAGGATATCTTGGAAGAATTGCTGGTTTTGTTTCTTTGACCTATGGAGGATATTATTTTAGTGAGAATATAGTGAATCAGTTTAGTTTGCAATCCACAATGGTAGATGATTCTGTTAAATATATTGGATTAGCTACTGGAGCGGTTTTGGGTCTTATACTTAATCGTATTTGTGGAGACGTAGGAAGCACACTTGGATTTTTCATGGATAAGCTTATTGGATGCTTTAGGAAGAAATAACACATATTTTCTAGAAGAATAAATAATATAAATATCTTGTTTTATTGTTGTTTTTAATGACGCAAAATAGAAGGAAGCAATTACATAGAAAATTGACAGGGATTCTTAGAGAAAACGTTTTCTTTTGTGGTCATTGTAACTTTGAAACAAGATGTGTAGAAATGGAGGTTTTGGTGAATGGTGGTGATTATCTTGTTAAGATGTATACTGGATTAGAAGCCTCTATGTTTATACGTCAGGTAAAAGAAACAGGAAAACTTCCAACTAGGTATTATGGCAAGAGAATTGATTATGAGTATGTTCATGAATAAAAACATTTAAATAACTAAATTCTATTTTATTATTAATGAAAAGGGGTGTAATAGGTTCTCCAGCTTTTATAATTATTTTTGCAGTTTTAATAATAGCAGTTATTTTAATATTTGGATTTTATTTGGTTAATAAGTCTAAAGAAACTGCTGAAAAAACTCAGATGTTTAATGTTTATTCTAGTATAAAGAATGCTATTAAAGAGATGGAAGAGTTGGAAGAAGGGAGTAATAGAAAATTAACTTTTAATTTGCCGGCTAAAGTAAAAAAAATATGTTTTTTAGGAGAGAATTATAATAAACTGAATTATGTTGACTTTAATGATTATTATCAAGGAGCAGGAGTTTATTTCATTCCTGAAGAATATTATGAGTTAGATGGTTTTGAATTAGAAAAAAGCCCTTTGTGTTTAGATGTTAATGGGAAATTTAATGTTAATATAGAAAAAAAGGAGAATGTTATTGTAAGTTTTGATAAGGTTTCTTTGGATTGTGAGAATGTTTATTATAATAAGGAGAATAATATTGATGTTGTTTTTGTAAATCATAATTTTAAGAATGATGAAGAATTTATTAAAGTAGCTAATGAGTATGTTCAAGTATTTTTTTCTATTGAACCTTTTATTCAAAATAAAGAATTATTTAATTTTCATTTGACTAGAGAGAAAGTTGAATGTAGTGAGGATATTTATTTGTTCTGTGATAATAAGGAGATTAAAACCAGGATTTCTAAATGTCCGAATGATTACGCTGTTGTTTTATCAAAGCATTTTTTGCCCGGAATAAGAAGCAGTGCTACTGATAACATAATGGTGTTGAATACTGGAGACAATAAATTGGTTTTGTTACATGAGTTTGGACACGTCTTTGCTAAATTAGCTGATGAATATATTTTGGAAGGAGTTAATAAAGTTGATGCTGTTAATTGTAAGGGTGATTGTGAGTGGGATGAATGTTTTGAAGGATGCACCTTAAGTAGTTATTATAGATCGAGTGAAGATTCTTTGATGAACTCTTATGGTTTTAATAGTTTGAATGAATATAATGAGGTTTCAAAGAACGAGATAAATAAAAAATTAGGGGTATATAAATGAAAGCAAGGATTTTGATGTTTATTCTATTGATTTGTAGTTTTGTTTTAGCTGATGATGTTTTATTATTGAATTTACATTATAAAGATGGAGAGGTTAGTTTAAGGAGCCAGGAGTTGTTAAAAGGCTATTCTCCTGATAGAATGATACAAGAAGGAGATTATGATCTAGTTATTAAGGATAAGGGAAATAAGAGGTTATATTCTTTTAATTTTGACATTCCCAATAAGGTTTATGTAGATTCTTCTGAAGGAGGAGATGTTATTTATTTAAATGACTTTAATTTTTACTTGTTGGTCCCTTATTATAGAGATGCAAAAAATATTGCTGTTGTTAAGGAGGATAAAGTATTATCTAATTTAGAGATTAAAGATGAACAAAAAGATTATACTATCTTGTATTTATTTTTGGTTTTATTGTTGGTTGGAATAGTTTTATTTTTTGTATTTCTAAAAATTAACCGAAATGCTTATAAGAAATAGAGGAGATTAGATAAATATGCAAAAACTGCAAATTCATAGCGGTAATGGATTAAGAATTAACAAAAAAGGAATGTTTAATTTACAAAAGGTTTCTAATGCTATTAAGAGATGGTTTAAAAAAAATAAATATACATTTCACTATAAAGACAATACAATAAAAAATAAGGATAAAGGGGTTGAAGTGGGTTTGAAATTTTTTGGCGCAAGAAAAATTGATGGTTATGTTAAATTAAGATTAGAAGTGGAAATTTTAGCTTGCAGAATAAAAAAGGTTAAACTCGAAAAAGAAACACTTGATAATGGAACTATAGAATGTTTGCTTAAATGTTTTATGATCCTAGATTATAAGAATGAATATGAAAGGAATATTTTAAGTAAAACTTTACATAAGATACATACTAATTACATTGGTAAAAAAAAGATTGATAGTTTTTATGGTGGTAAGGCTGTAGATGATTTGATAGGTCTGCAGGATGCAATAAAAGAAGTTTTGGAATTATATTGAGATAATGGCAGAAGAAAGAATACCTGTTGTTGAAGATGCAAAAATAAGACACGTGGGTGTTATTGATTTAGGAGATTTTTATAGAGATATTAAGAGATGGCTTGATTTTTATAATTATACAGATTTTTCTGAAGAAAGTTATGAAGAAAAGATTAATACTGGAGAAAATAAAAATATTGAGATTCATTGGGTAGCAAAGAATGAAAAAAGCGATTACATAACTTATGAAATAAGGGTTTTCTTTTTATTGGTTGCTGTTAGTGATGTTAAAATTAATGTTGAAGGAAAAGAAATTAAACAACAGAAGGGAGATTTTGAAATGCACATTTCTGCTAGTTT
>JAFCDD010000048.1 GCA_017609845.1 Candidatus Woesearchaeota archaeon
AAAGCAACATAAATCACCTGTTTTTTTAATAAATCTATAACCTCATCAGATTCAAAATTCTCAACATCTTTTGGACCATACCTAGTATTAAAATAAACTGGATTATCATTAACAAACAACTTTGTCCTATAACCTAAATAAGAACCCTGCCGAAGCCTCTGAACCTTAAAACCATTATACTTATAACTGCTATCATTACTAAAAAAAACAAAAGCAACAAAACCAACTATTAGAAGGAACAATACAATAAAAACAACTAAAATTTGATGTTCAGTTTTCATATTCCATGAAGATTTAAGATTATCTTATCTACAACCCTGTCTATCTTAGATCTACTCCCTTGTATTATTAAGCATTTCCCGTCAAATGTTGACACCTCAACACCCTCTTTAATCATAATCACCAAGACCTTGTTATTAGCATCATCACAGGTTTTTAATGGAATATCTCTTTCTATTGAGTAATCTTCATCGTATGTAGATTCTACAGGAACCTTGGGCAAAGGCAGATTAACAAAATTATTTGGCACAAAACCTTTATGAGATAAATAAATTTTTTCCACGCTGCCAAAATAAACATCATCAACCTCAATTTTTTCTAAACTTCTTGGATCATTTACTAAAAGTATTGGTTGATTATTCTTGTAAGTTAAATATCCTTTTTCAGTAATAGCAAATTTATAATCCTTGTATTTTATGCTGTCTCCAGTATCACTACTATTCAAAACACTAGCAATCATAATCAGGATTAAGAATAAGCCTATGATTATTGTCATATACTTACCAGCATTAGATTTTTTCCTTTCTCTTGAAGATCTGGTTTTCATGCTTCTTTTAGAATATTCTTTCTTTAAATGTTTTTCTAGAATAAACTAGGAGTCACATAAACTTCAACCAAGGCAGCAACAACCAAGAAAACAATAGCAATAAAAATTAAATCAAGAGAATCCTTCAAAACATGCCTAAATTCCCTACTATCCACCTCATGCCTAATAACAGCCACAGAAATTATTCCTCCAGCTAAACCACCAATAAAATAAGCAATGATCTCAAAAACACCATGTGTCATATATTTTAATATTCCAACAGAAAAAATATGGAAATAACCGGCAACCTTAGAAAGACCAACAGCACTAGCATAAGCACTCAAATTATTTCTAATAAATGTTCCAACAGCAGCACTAATCACAGAAGCGTTCCATGTTAATATAAATATTGCTCCGGCACCATAAAAGAATGAGAAAAAAACAGAAAACAATAAAACCTTAAAATTATTGGAAAATATCTGAAATAAAAATTCTCCACCCAATACATTTCCTATAACATTACTATTTATGGCTTTTATTGTTTGTAATTGACTGGCAAATAAATTTTGGATTAATTCAGCAGGTAAAAAAACATACCATATGGAAAAAGCAATAATGAATCCAAAAAACAAAAACATCAAATAAGATATGGCCTTGCCATGTTCTTTTAACAAAACACTTTCTTTGATTATCTTATCATCTTTTTCTTCTTCTACTTTCATTGTTTTGTATACTAAAGGGATACAAGCAAAAACAGTTAAAAAGACCATTATCAGACTTGCTTGCTCTTTAAAAATCCACAAAGCCAATATAACTGCAATAGAAGAATATAACAAACCAAAGAAAAACATCCTTCTTGGTCTAGCCTCTGCAGACTTAGGACCAATCAAAGATTCTAAAACCATAAAACATAATTTTTAAATTATGTTTATATATGTTTTTTTTAACTTGACAATAACTAAAATGCACTAAAAAAACTTATAAACTAAAGTGAACATTTAATATTAATGACTTTCAATAAAATATGTAAAGACATTAAATCATTAAAAATACAGGGAGCAGAGAACATAGCCAAAGCAGCGATAAGAGCATTAAAAATAAGAAGCGATAGCAAAGCAATCCAAAAATTAATTTCTCTAAGACCAACAGAACCCGCCCTAAGAAACACAATTAATTTTATTAAAGAAGACCCCAAGAAATTAGCTAAAGCTGCATTAAATCATTTTAAAAAATCTAACGAGACGATATCTAAATACGGATCAAAACTGATAAAAAAGAATTCAATCATATTTACTCATTGCCATTCTAGCACAGTAATCAAAATCTTTAAGGAAGCAAAGAAAACAAAGAAATTCCAAGTATATAATACAGAGACAAGACCATTATTTCAAGGAAGAAAAACAGTTAAAGATTTATTAAAACTAAAAATTCCTATAACTCACTTTGTTGACTCTGCGGGAAGAATCGCACTTAAGGATTGTAAGGCAGCATTCTTTGGAGTAGATGCAATAACTTCAGACGGCAAGGTAGTAAACAAGATAGGAACAGAAATGTTTTGCGAAATAGCATATAAATATGACTTGCCAATTTACTTCTGCGCGAATTCATGGAAGTTTGACCCAAAAACAATTCTCGGCTTCCAGGAAAAAATAGAAGAAAGATCTCCAAAAGAAATATGGCCAAATGCTCCTAAAAAATTAAAAATAAAGAATTATGCATTTGAATTTATTAAACCAGAATTAGTAACAGCAATTGTATCAGAATTGGGCGTATATAAACCACACACTTTTGTAGAAGAAGTTAAAAAAACATACCCCTGGATCTTATGAAAAAATTAATTTGTTTTGATTTAGATAACACCATAATACATTCTAATAAAGCACACACCATTGCATTTCAGAAAGCACTAAAGAAACTTAAGTTAAAGGTTATTCCGCAAAAAAACATTAGTATACAAAAAGCAATCTCATCTAAAAAAGATAAAAAAACAATTAATAAAGTTTTATATTGGCACGATCATTATTTATATAAAGAAACTAAGAAATATGTTAGAAGAATAAAAGGCGCAATTTCGGTATTAAAAAGACTAAAAAAGAAATACAAAATAGCTCTTGTTTCAAATTGCAGACACAAAAGTATAACAACCCTACTAAAATCCGCTAAAATTCCTTATGACTTATTTGATATCCTTATAGGAAACG
>JAFCDD010000049.1 GCA_017609845.1 Candidatus Woesearchaeota archaeon
GAGATGTTTGTTAAAGACATTCTAGAGTCTTTTCTTAGGTTTGATATGATTAAAAGTTCTTTTTGGGACAGCATTCTTGACCTCCTTTTTCCACATTAATGGATATTTCTGGAGAAGATATAAATACTAGCTATAAAAAAATCAACTAAATAGTTGAAGAAATAGCAATTTTTATATATTTTGTGATCATTTAGTATTGAATATGATAGATATTTACGGAAAAGATAACAATAAGAACAAAGTTATAGAAATTTTATCTACTTATCCTAACTCTACTGCTAAACAGATATACTACAAATTAAAGTCTAAATATGGTATAAATATAACTTATCAAGGAGCTCACAAATTAATAAACGAATTGGTTGAAGGGGGCGTTCTTGAAAAAGATAAGAAAGAGTATTCTATAAATCTTTCCTGGATTGATAGAATACAATATTTAAGTTCTAACATTAGGAAGAAATTATTGAACTCAGAAATTATCTTATCTAAAGCTAAATCTGCTGTTAAATCGATCCATAATCAGAATATTAAGATTATAAGTTTTGATCAAACTGGGTCGATATTTGACAATTCTTTTGATGAGTTGTTGTGGTATAATTTAATACCTGAAGTTTATTCTAATGAACATAAAGTTCCTTTTGATGTTGCTCATGAAAAAGTAAATGTTGGATATAGGGAAAATTGGGATATTGCCGGGGGTGAGTGGAGAAATCCAAAATATTGGATTAATTTGTTTGAATTAAGAACAAGTTTTGAAGAGATGGCAAGGAAAATAGATGATCATATCAAGCCTTACGCTGATTCATTAAAGATTATTAAAAAATTATCAAAAAAATATAAATTAATTATAGTATCTAATGCTCATAGGGTTATGTTAGAACATAAATTAAAAATATCCAAATTAGATAAATATTTTTTTAATACATATTCGATAAGTAGTGACTTTAATATGATGGGTACTACTGGAAATGTTTTTAAGGAATTATGCCAACACTTAGGAATTAAACCTACACAATTAGTTCATATAGGAAATAAATATGATGAGGATTATCAAATACCTTCATCCATCGGAGTTAAGGCATTTTTGATTGATAGGTCTGGTAGAAAAAAAGAGACTTATGTTATGAGGGATTTATATGAATTTAAAAGCAAGATTAAGGAGTTAGAGTTAAGAAAATGATAAAAGTTGTAAGTTTTGATCTGGATGATACATTAAGTGATTCTAATTTTGATACTTTGATTTGGGACATTGAAATTCCAAAGGTTTATGCTAAAGAAAAAGGACTTTCTTTGGAAGAAGCTAAAAAGATAGTTATAGGTGAATACGATGAATTGTGGGGTAAGATTAAGGGAGATTGGAGAGATGCCAGTTTTTGGCTTAAACATTTTGGATTAAAGACAACATGGCGTGATTTGTTGGATATGGTTAAACATGAGATAAAACATTTTCCAGAAGTAAAAGAGGTTCTTAGATTTTTAAAAGAAAAAGGAATTAAACTTATTATAGTAACTTCTGCTGAAAAGAAATTTCTAAAAGCGAAAGTGGAATGTGAGGATATAGAATCTTTTTTTGATAAGACTTATTCTGCTCCAAGTGATTTTAATAAAGATAAAAAAGATAAGGAAGTTTATGAAAAAGTTCTTGAAGATTTTGATATTAAAGCAAACGAATTACTTCATGTTGGAGATCATAAGGATACAGATTTTTTATTACCTAAATCCTTAGGTATAAAGGCTGTTTTGATAGATAGAAATGATAAAGAGGGAGATTCTATTAAAAATTTAGAAGAGTTAAAGAAATTTTTAGAATAATTATTCAATCTTTTTAATTGTTCTATATCCAAGAATTCTTTCTAACGAAATAGTTTCTAAAATGGCGGGATTTTGTTGGAAAATTTCTTCAGTCTCATCTATGATTTCATCTGAGACAATTAGTTGTTTTCTTTCTGCATCTATTCCTACAACATAGATTGGCTTTCTTATTAAGGGTCCTTTAATTGAAAGTAAAATTCCCCTAATGACGCCTTGCATTGTTATTTCGGCTATTTCAACTGCTTTTATACTGCCATAGTTACCATCTTCTCTTTTTCTTATCCTTGGCAAATAATCTAAATCTTTTGAATTCATATTGTTCATCACTTTTAGATGGTATATAAATCTTTTCTTTTTTTATTTATAGTTAGTTTATACATTTCCCTAATCTCAAGTCCAGAATTTAAAAGCATGTTAAGAGATAGGGGTTTGACTGATGCACAAATTGATTATATTGCGAGATGTGCTGGAAAACATTTTGAACCGGGTCTTGTAAGAAGAAGAGCAAAAAGATCGGATAGTGGTTACACCTTTGGGTTTTATACAAAGCGAAGAGTTTGAAGGTGAAATAAGCTCTATAGCGGATAATTCTGATGATTTGAAAGTTGAAATAGGTTTATTATTTTTAGCTGATACACTTGCCAAAACAGACTTAAGATTTTCTGCTAGAACAGATGAAGAAATAGAAAGAAACGCCTATATTGTTCAAAGAGAAGTCCAAGAAAGGGGATTACATCCTAATTTAGTAAATGCGGCCAAACAGATTCCAGTAAGTTTAGAAGTCGCAAGAAAGTACTTAAGATTCGTAACTGAAGATATTTGAAAAATAATTGAAAGAGCTTATTAGTGAAGTTTTTAATGCCATAAAATTCTTTAAACACACCTAAATACCTCCAAATAAACAAAAACCTTTATAAACACATTATTTTCTTAAATTTGAAGTGGCAAAGAAAAAGAATGAAAAAAGAGAAGAGGAAGAGGAAGAATAAATAATGAAAGATAAGATAACAAAAGAAAAATTAGAAAAATACTTTGATGTAACAAAAAGAGCTTTGGAAAAGGCTGAAACCACAATAGAAAATTTAGATATTGAAAATGCAAGAAAAGATTTCTTAGATATGATTCAAAGATACATAAAAGATGCTGAAAAAGGAGAAATTGTTAATTCTTTTGCTGCATTAAACTATGCTCATGGGTGGTTAGATGCCGGAGCAAGGATAGGACTGTGGGATGTCCATGATTCTGAACTATTTGCCAAAGATTAAATGAAGGTTTATATTGTGACTGGAACTGCTGGAACTGGTAAGACTGTTTTAGCAAAAAAGATTTCTAAAGAAAAAAAAGCAGAATACATTAATGGAAACCAAATAGTTAAAAAATACAACTTGTCTGTGGGTTAT
>JAFCDD010000015.1 GCA_017609845.1 Candidatus Woesearchaeota archaeon
GTTTTTCTGTTGCTTACTTTTAATGCTTTTTGTAATGAATTTATTAAATCATTAACAGATACCTTTCTCTTTCTTGTTTGCGGTGTTTTTATTGCTAGTTGCGGGATTTCTACAGTAGATCTGTCAAATATTTCTTCTTGTAATTCTTCGTATTCTTCTTTAGGGAATAGAATGTTATCCAGATTTGCTATATCTTCTGTTAGCAATTTGTTTGTTTTAATTTTTAGTAATAATGATGCTGCTAGTAGCATTTTTCCTGATATGAAGAAGTTTGCTTCTTTTAGTTGTTTGATTGTATCTATGTATTTTTTTGTTAATAATGAGATGTCGATATCCCAAGGATCCATTTGTTCAGATTTTATTAGGTCATATATAATATCCTGCCATGTTATTTCATTTTCTTTTAGAAGCATGTCAAATAGTTGGTCTTGCATGGTTGTATATTCTTATTTAGTTTTTTAAAGGTTTTGGTAAAGTTTAAATAATCCCTATGTATATTATTTTTATGGATTTTAAAGAGGTGTATAAAAGGTACTTTATTATTGTTTTGTTTATTCTATTAATTTATCTTGCTTTTTTGTTAATTAAACCTTTTTTAATTGCAATATTTACTAGTTTTTTATTAGCTTATATGTTATATCCTGTTTATAAGTGGTTAAATAAAGTTATTAGAAATGGCAATATAGCCTCTGCTTTAATGTTGATTCTTGTTTTGGTTATTATATTCTTGCCTATGTTCTTTATTACTAAAAGCCTGGTTTCAGAGTCTTCTATTATTCTTGTAAAGATGGATACTGTTAATTGGGGTTTTATTGATAAGTATATTAATGCAGATTATGTACAGTCTGTTTCAACCAAAGTTGTTTCCTTTGTGATAGAAGGGGTTTCTTCGTTTTTGTTATCTGTCCCCTTTATTTTACTTAATATTTTGGTAATGTTATTTATTATGTTTTTCTTGTTTAAAAGTGGAGATGAGATTTATGGAAATATTTCTCATTATATTCCCTTAAATAAAAAAATTAAAGATAAAATAGTCAAGGAGTTTAGAAATACAAGCAAGGCCTTGGTTTATGGTGTTATTTTTGTTTCTATCTTGCAGGGGTTGTTTGCTGGTTTTGGTTTTTATGTTTTGAATCTTTTTGGATTAACTAATATTGGTGCTCCTTTTTTTCTTGGTGTATTAACCATAATTGTTGCTATGATTCCTTTTTTAGGTCCTACGGTGGTGTGGGTTCCTGTTGCTATTTATGAATTATATATTGGTGATTTTACTGGTGCAATTATTTTAGCTATTTACTGTTTTGTTGTCTTGAATTTGATTTTTGATGGCATTGTTAAAAATAAGTTTATTAGTGATAAGACCAAGATCCATCCAATATTGGTATTTTTAGGTATTATTGGGGGTATTTCTGCATTTGGATTTATGGGTTTGTTTATTGGTCCTGTTATTTTGGGAATATTAAGGGTTGTTTTTGAGAGTTATTTTAGTAGTTAGTATTAAATAGTTTTTATTTTTCTTTGGTTTTATGTTAAATGAGATTATTTTGGGTGTTGTTCAAGGATTAACTGAATGGTTTCCTGTTAGTAGTAGTGGTCATTTAGTTTTGATGCATAATATTCTTGGTTTTAAGACAGATGTTTTCTTTGATATTCTATTACATCTTGGTACTTTATTGGTTGTTTTATTAGTTTTTTATAAAGATATTTTAAGAATTTTAAAAGCTGTTTTTAGATTGGATTTTAAGTCTGAATATGGTAAACTAGCAATATTTGTTTTTATTGGAAGTTTAATAACTGGAGCTATTGGCTACTTTTTTTATGATTTTTTTATTGGAATGTTTAATAACTTAAAGATGGTTGGAGTTGCTTTTTTGATTACCGGAGGATTATTGTTTTTTTCTGAATCAAGATCAGGTAAGAATGATATTAATTATAAAAGTTCTATTCTAATTGGTTTGATGCAAGGAATAGCTTTAATTCCAGGAATTTCTAGGAGCGGAGCTACAATTAGTGCTGGATTATTATTAGGGATAGATAGAAAAAAAGTTGCAAGATTTTCGTTTTTAATGTTGGTTCCTGCTGTTATTGGTGCATTGTTATTTGAAATTAGGAAAGTTTCTTTGGTAAATTATGATTTTCTTGCTTTGGGTTTAGGATTTTTAGCTTCTGTTATAGTAGGTTATGCTTCTTTGAAAGGTTTATTGTTTATTATTAAGAAATCCAAATTTAGATATTTTAGTTATTATTGTTTTATAATTGGGATAATAACGTTAATTTTATAAAAGTTGTTTTTATTTAGAAATTATGACATGTAAAAAATGCAAAATAGAGCCAGTAATTCAGTTAACTGGGAATAATGTAAAATTATGCAAAAGCTGCTTTATTAGGTATTTTGAAAAAAAAGCAATTAGTACTATTCGTAAATATAAGTTGTTAGATAAAAATGACTCTGTTGGTGTAGGGGTTTCTTCTGGAAAAGACTCTTTTAATGTTTTGTATATTTTAAATAAACTGGCTGAGAAGAGAATTAATTTGAAAATTAAAGCAATTGCTTTGGATGAGGGTATTAAAGGTTATAGATATTTTAAAAGATTAGAGAAATATTGCAAGGAAAATGATATTGATCTAAGTATTTATTCTTTTAAGAAGGAATTCGGAATGACTTTGGATCAAATGAGTAAGAAAACAAAACTAAATATGTGTAGTGTGTGCGGTGTTTTAAGGAGATTCTTATTAAATAAAAAAGCTAAGGAGTTAAAAGTAAATAAGTTAGCTACTGGACATAATCTAGATGATGAGGCTCAGAGTGTTTTAATGAATCAATTAAAAGGAAATCTGGATAAGAGTTCTAGGTTGGGGCCAATAACTGGAATAATTAGCCCCGGTTTTGCTCCAAGAATTAAGCCTTTGTATTTCTTAACAGAGAAAGAGTCAAAGATTTATAGTTATCTTAAAAAATTTCCAGTAGATTATAATGAATGTCCTTATGCCGAAGATTCTTTTAGGGCAGATATAAGAAATGTATTAAATGATCTTGAAATGAAATATCCTGGAACTAAAAATGCTATTGTTAATTCTTTTTTGAAAATGCATCCTTATATCAGGAAGATGTATGTTAATAGAAAGATGAAATATTGCAAGAAGTGCAAGGAACCAACAGCTCAAGATGTTTGCCAGACTTGCTTGTTAATAAAAAAATTAAAGAGTTAGGAAACACACTTCTTTGTGTTAGATTTTAATGTTCCTGCTATGATATGTTCTCCTGATTTTATTCCTGCCTTTCCTTTTAAGACTTTAATGTAAACTCTTGCTATTGATTTTGGAGAATTCCCAATAAATTTACTCATGCCTGTGGCAACCCTGTGTGGAGCGACAGCATAAACTTTTATTTTAGGTTTAAATTCCTTGCCCAGTGCTTCTGTTAGACCAATAATCCCAAATTTTGTTGTGTTATATGCCCAAATTTTGTTGTGTTATATGTGGCCAGATCTTTTTGTCCATGGTGAGGCAATCCAGCTACTGATGCTGCATTAATGATTATTCCCTCTTTCATGTATTTTTTTGCTAGTTTGCATCCGATTATTGTTCCCCTGATGTTAACGTCTAACATTAAGTCAATTTCTTTATATGTTGTTTTAAGCAAGGGTTTATGAAATAGGACTCCTGCATTATTTATTACTGCGTTTATTTTTTTGAAATGTTTTTTTGCTTTTATGAACATGTTCTCCATTTGTTTTTCATTTGAAACGTCTGCTTTTATGTGGATTGCGTTTCCGCCCTGTTTTTTATTTCATTAACAACGTCTGCTTTAGATCTAGAAACAGCAACAACATTACTTTTTTCTTTTGATAGAAGCAGGCAGATTTCTCTTCCTATCCTTCTGGATGCTCCTGTTACAATTATTGTAGAATTTTTAAGATTCATTTCTTCACTTCAGTTACATATTTCACAACCTTCTTGGAAACACATACATTCTGGTTCAAAGTATTCTTTTTCGTGTTGGCAAGAAGGGCATTTTTCCGGTGGTTCTGTTCCTTCATGAATATAACCACATTTGCTACATTTCCATCTTATTGGTTTTTCTCTTTTGAATACTGTTCCATTTTCAATCATTTCTAACAGTTTATTGTATCTGTTTTCGTGTTCTTTTTCTACTTTTGCTATTTGTTTAAATAGGATCGCCGCCCCTTTATCTCCTTCTTTTTGTGCATCCTTTTCAAAGTTTGGGTACATTTCAGAATTTTCATAGTGTTCCCCTTCGATTGCTACTTTTAGATTTGCTTTTGTATCATTAATGCCTTTCAGAAGTTTAAATTCGTCTTTTGCATGTTGCATTTCGTTTGTGGCAGTTTCTTCAAATACTTTGGCAATGTAATGGTAACCTTCTTTTCTTGCTACTTTTGCAAAAAAATCATATTTGTTTCTTGCTTGGCTTTCTCCTGCGAAGGCGGCTTTCAGGTTTTCTTCTGTTTTACTCATTTTTATCTCTTTTATTTTAATTGTTTCTTTTGCATATAAAATTTTCGTTTTTTGTCTGGAAATCTTTCTATAGAGTATCTTAACATTGTTCTTGGCATTTGTTTATAATGTTTTTTAAGGAAGACCTCTTCTTCTTTAATATTTCTTTTTCCTATTTCTCTTAACATCCATCCGACGGCTTTATGGATTAAATCATGTTCATCGTTTAATAAGATTTCACTTATTTTTAATGCGTCATCAAATTGGTTGTTTTTTATGAAATTAAAACAAGATATTATTGCGGTTCTTTTTTCCCATAGGTTGTTGCTTTTTGCTAATTTGTATAAAATATCCTTATTTTTGTTTATTAAATATTCTCCCAGGATTTTATCTGCTGATAAGTCTACTAAATCCCAATTGTTGATGTACTTAGTATTTTTTAGATAGAAGTTAATTATTTTTTCTTTTTGTTTTGATTCTGGAAACTGATAAGTTAATATTAATAAAGCAGTTAATCTGTATTCGTGTATTTCTGATTTTAATAATTTTTCAATTTCGTTTAGATTTAGATTAATATATTTTTTTGCTATTTCTCTTTGTTCTGGAACTTTTAATCCAATGAATATGTCTCCTTCTCCATATTGACCTTTGCCTGTTTTAAAAAATCTTTGCATGATTTTGGCTTTTTCTTGGTTGGCTAGTTTATTTAATTCTTTTTTAACATTTTGTGATGTATTCATCTTGTTTTTGCAGAATAAAGATTATATAAATATTTTTATCTTAGATCTTTACATCTTCTGGATTTTAATCTGTTGATATTACAAAACACTTTTAAATTTTCTTATTAATATAAAGTTATGAAATTAGGAGTTTTATTTTCAGGAGGGAAGGATTCAACATATGCTTTGTTTAAGGCAATGGAAAAAAATGAAATAGTATGTTTGATTTCAATTATTTCTAAGAATAAGGAAAGTTATATGTTTCATGTTCCTAACATTAGTTTAGTTGATTTACAAGCCGAAGCCATTGGATTGCCTTTGATTAAGAAAATAACTGATGGTGTTAAGGAAGAGGAGCTAAGAGATTTAAAGGATGTTATTAAGGAAGCCAAGGAAAAGTTTGAGATTGAAGGTATAGTTACTGGTGCTGTTGAATCTGTTTATCAATCTGAAAGGATTCAGAAAATATGTGATGATTTGGGATTGAAATGTGTTAATCCTTTGTGGAAGATTAATCAGGAAGATTTGTTAAATGAATTAGTTAAGAATAAATTTAAGGTTGTTATATCTGGAGTTTTTGCTGATTTTTTAGATGAGAAATTTTTAGGTAAAGAAATAAATGAAGAAATCATAAATGAGTTAGTTAAGCTTAATGAGAAATATCAAATAAGTCCTGCTGGTGAAGGGGGAGAGATAGAAACTACTGTTTTAGATGCTCCTTTTTTTAAGAAAAAAATTGTTGTTGAGGATTTTAAGATAGAAATGGATGAGGATTCTGGTGTTTTTGTTATTAGAAAGGCGAAGTTGATTGAGAAGTAAGCCTCTGGGGAGAATCGAACTCCCGACCTCTACCTTACCAAGGTAGCGCTATACCACTAAGCCACAGAGGCATGGAATCAATGAGGGGGACGAGATTTGAACTCGCGTAGACACTAAGTCACAGGATCTTAAGTCCTGCCCGTTTTCCAGACTCCGGCACCCCCTCATATAGAAAAATAGAAATCATGTATTTATAAAAGTTTTTAAAGCTTATTTTTAATTCCTTGGGCTATTAGAATCCCATTTAAAGCAGCTCCTGTTATACCTCTAGATTTTCCTGCTCCATCTCCGCCTACGAATAAATTTACTAGGTTTGTTTCTAAGAATTTATCAGTTTTATACTTGGTGTCGTAAAATTTTATTTCTGGAGCATAAATTAAATTAGCAGGGTGAATAATGCCGGGAACAATTTTATCTAAAAGAATTAAAGAATCTCTAATATTATCGACAATTCTACCTGGAAGAGCCATAGTTATGTCTCCTGGAACCACCTGATTTTTAATATCTAATGTTGGCGTAACCATATCATAATTTTTGTTCTTATCAAAGAAAGTTTTTAATTTAGATCTTTTTCCGTTTAGGAAATCACCAATTCTTTGTATTATTGGTTTTCCCCCTCCTAAACGATTAACTTCTTTTGCTATATTTCTTCCAAATTCTGTTGTATCTCCGTATGGTTCTGTTAGATCTATTGTATTCAGTAAAGCAAAATTTGTGTTTGGGGTTTTATGGTTTTTTAATGCATCCCCGTTAATTAAGGTGAAGTTTCCGTTTTTTGGTTCTAATCTTACCTTTCCTCCTTTATTGGTACAAAAAGTTCTTACTTTATCATTATGGTGCTTTGTTATAAATTTGAATTTTGGATCATAAATGATTTCTGTTATTGGATCATATGTTTCTGATAAAACTTCTATTCTTACTCCGACATCTATTGGGCCCCACTTGTATTTTATTTTTAATTTCTTTGCCTGTTCTCTTAGCCAATATGCTCCAGATCTTCCAGGAGCAACTACAAGATATTTTGCGGAAAAGTCCCCCTTTGTTGTTTTTATTTTAAAGTTTTTTTCTATTTCCTTTACTTCTGTGTTTAGAAAGAATTTAACATTGTTTTTTTCTAGTTCATTTTTAAAACTTTTAATTAACTTAATGCTATTATCTGTTCCTATGTGCCTTTGTTTTGCCTCTACTAAGGTTGCTCCGCATCGTTCTGTCCTTGTTTTCCATTTTTTTATTTCTTTTGTGTTTGTACCATATAGTTTTTTGTCTGCTTTATGTTCTAGGAATTTATCATCTATTTGTTTTATGTATTCTTCAGCTTGTTTTCTTGTTATTTTTAATTCTTCAATGTCCATGCAAATATCTGGAGATAAGTTTAGTTTACAATCATTCATTAGTCCTCCGCTGGAAAAAGTATTTTTTTCTAGAATTGCTATGGAAAGATTTTCTTTTTGTAGATTAAATGCTGTCCATAATGCTGTTGGACCAGAACCAATGATTATAACATCATATTTCATACCTTTTTAAGAGTAAGTAGTTAATTATTAATAAAGATTGTTGTATTAGAGAGGATAGCCTCAGGCAGGGATTGAACCTGCGACCTTCTGATTACGAGTCAGATGCTCTACCACTAAGCTACTGAGGCTTTTTTTGGCACTCATCACATATTGGTTTTTTCTTTTTATAAGTGCCCTTAATTTTTCCCAAAAAAGTTTCTTCTATTTTTTTATTACATTTGGTGCATTTCATAAGGAAAATGTTTAATTTAAGATATTTAAATCTTACCAAAACTTTATTAAAAGAATATAAACAATCAATATTATGACAAGAATAGCAATAATAAAAAAAGATAAATGCCATTCAGATAAGTGTAATTGGTTATGTTTTAGAATATGCCCTGTTAATAGAACTAACAAGGATTGTATTATTAAAAAAGGGAAATTTCCGGAGATATCTGAAATATTGTGTACTGGTTGCGGGATATGTGTTAATCAATGTCCTTATGATGCCATAAGCATTATTAATCTTCCTGAAAAATTAAAAGAAGATCCAATAATAAGATTTGGAGCCAATAGTTTTGAGTTATTTAGTTTGCCCATTCCTAAGAAAGATAAAGTAATAGGAATATTAGGAAGGAATGGAATTGGTAAATCAACTGCTTTAGGGATTTTGTCTGGAAATTTAAAACCAAATTTTGGAGACTATGAAAAAGAGAAGAAAGAAGAGGAAATAATACAAAAATTTTCCAATACTTTTTTAGGAGATTATTTTTCAAGGTTGTATAGTGGTAAATTAAAGATTTCTTACAAGCCACAGAGAGTTGAGTTATTGGGAGAAAGTTATAAAGGAAAAGTAATGGAATTATTAAAAAAAGTAGATGAAAGGAATGTATCTAAAGAATTAATAAAAGAGTTTGAATTGGAGAATATTAAGGATAGGGACATTAAAGATTTGTCTGGTGGTGAATTACAAAGAATTGCAATAATTGCCACTATTGCAAAAGATGCTGATTTTTATTATTTTGATGAACCAGCTTCATTTCTGGATATTACCCAGAGGATTAAGGTTGCGAAGATTATTAGGAAGTTATCTAAGGAAAAGACAGTTATGGTTGTTGAGCATGATTTGGCTACTTTAGATTATATAAGTGATGAGATACAAATTGTTTATGGTGAGCAAGCAGGTTATGGTGTTTTTTCTCAATCCAAATCTGTTAAGCGCGGTATTAATGAGTATCTTGATGGTTATCTGCCTGATGATAATGTAAGGTTTAGAGATTATTCTATTAAATTTGAGAAAAGAGAACTGGCAAAATTAGCTCAACTAGAAACTTTATTTAGTTTTCCTGATATTGAAAAGAGTTTTAAGAGTTTTAAGTTAAATGTTAACAAGGGAGAAGTAAAAAAATCTGAAGTTTTGACTGTTATCGGAAAGAATGGTTTGGGTAAAAGTACTTTCTTGAAGATTTTGGCTGGAATTGAGAAGCAGGATAAGGGCGAAGTTGATAAGATAAAAATAGCTTATAAGCCTCAACATATTAAAGTTATTAGTGGAACAGTATTGGAACATTTATCCAAGGCTAAAGAATTTAGTTCTGGTTGGTATAAAACTAATATTCTGGAGAAGCTAGGAATTAAGAATATTCTGAATAATGAGGTTAAACATTTATCTGGGGGGGAATTACAGAAATTTTATATTGCCTTAACTTTATCTGAGGATGCTGAGTTATTGGCATTAGATGAACCAAGTGCTTTTATTGATGTTGAGGATAGGCTAAATGTTGCTGAAGTTATCAAGGAGTTTGTAACTAAAAAAGAAATCAGTGCAATAGTTGTTGATCACGATATTCAGTTTATTGATTATTTAGGAGATAGGATGTTAGTTTTTGAAGGTGTTTCTGGTAAACATGGAGAAGCTCGAGTTGAAGGAAAAAAGGAAGGAATGAATAATGTTTTGAAAATGTTGGATATAACTTATAGGAGAGATAGTGTTACTAATAGGCCAAGGATTAACAAGCCGGATTCTCAATTGGATAGAGAACAAAAAGAAAAAGGTGAATATTATTCTAGCTAAAATCAGATTCTATTAATTTTACTCTTTCATCGTTTATTTTTTTATGAAATCTTTTATTATAAAGACCAACGTGAGTATGGATTTTTTTACATCCTCCATAACTCTTTGATGGTTCTGGACAATAACCGGATGTTAAGCATTTTGGACCAATTAAAGGTTCTAATTCTGGCACAATTGCCCCAATTGCTTTTTCTTCTAATCTACTTATCTGTTGTATTTCTGGTTCTGCTGTTCCACATAATCTTAGGGGTAAATAACCATCAATTATGTTGAATAAATTAAGTCTTTTATATACATTAACCTTTATACCCCGAGGTATAATTAATATGGCGTCACTTTTTGGTATTCCTGATTTTACCAAAATTGAATAAGTTTCTAAAGAATCATTAAATCTTTGTAACCAAGGTATAAGAAATTCTTTATCTCTTTTTATTGATTCTGGGGTCTTTAGGACATATGAAATAGCTTCTAGCATATCATCACTAAGGTCTCCCTTACAAATTTCGTTGTTATGCTTTCTAAATGTTGTTGTTGCTCTATCAACAGCATGATAAATAGATTCTACTTGTTGCTCTAATGTTCTGTGTCTTTTTACTTCTCCCCAGACTCTCCAGGAAATGTTTGCAAATGAGGTAGCAAATAAAGATCCCTCATACCTTTTTCCTAGTTCGCTTCTTCTTAATTCTAGTTCTTTCCAATTTTCAATTATAGATTCTTCACTCTGAAATACTTCTTCTTGGAATTCTAAAAATTCTTTTATTTGATGCAGAAAACTTTCACTTAGGTCAACATACGGAAGGTTGACTCCCACTATGGGTTCTTTGGGAATTCCGTGTAGTTCTTGTAAATCAGAAATTAATGAAGATTTTTCAGGATCTGTGAATGGGTGAGGATATGGATATGTGTTTCTTGGAGAATGATGCCTTGCAGAGTATAACCAATCCATCCCAAGTTCTCTGAGACCCTCCTCTATTTTTTCTACGAAATCATGAATTTCTTGAGGAATAAAATCTTTTTCAATCTCAAGTTCTCTTCTGTACGATAATATGCTTTCTAATGGTAAAACCATAAATCCCCCTCCGGCTATACCATATTGGGTAATCTTGGCAGCATCCTGTGTACTGATTTCTTTGTCTAGTAATCTTTCATGTAAAATTATATTTTCTCTAGATGTATTGATATAAAGAGCAATAAGTTCTGGATCAGCATTTACTATAGATTTAGGTAAGACGATATTATCTAGATGTACAGGAATTCTTCTGCTGCTTGGCATCAAGGAACTTCCGAATACAATTCCGGTTAATGCCGAATCTATTATCTTTGAAGAATTTCTGATTAGAACAGTTATATATGCAGAAGTAGTTAATGATGCGTGGCCCCTGCCTGCAGAGTTCATTATTGATTTTTTAATTGTTCTGTTAAAATCTTTATCAGAACTTAATACTTCTAATGCCATTTCTTCAGCATCTTTATCTTTATAAGTAATCTGAGAAGCCATGGCTATAACTTGCTGAGGAGTTAAAATACCATGACCATGTTCTGTTAAATCTAATTCTGGACCAGAATGAAGAATTTCTACATCTATGTCAATTGTTTTCATGTAAAATTTTACTTGTTGTCTTTATTTAAACATTTATTACTTGTAAAATAGATAAAAGCAATATTCTGATTAAAAGTATATAATGAATCTAATAAATATTTAAATATTAGTTAGTTTTTCTTATCCACTACATTTTGGGTTTGATTAAGTATGTAAACGCTATATGTAGTATATGCAAATGAAATGCCCTTTTTGTTTATCGAAAAATGTGAGTGTGTTGGAGACAAGGGAAGCAGAGTCTTCAATAAGAAGAAGAAGATTATGTAAAAAATGCAATAAAAGATTTACAACTCATGAAAGAGTTGAAACTGATTTGATTGTTATTAAAAAAGATGGAAGAAGGGAATTATTTGACAGGGAAAAGTTGAAGGTTGGAATGTTAAAAGCTTGTGAAAAAAGATCAATAGGAATAAATACCATAAATAAAATGCTGGATAAAGTAGAACAAGAGTTAAGGAAATTAAATACGAGCGAGATTAAATCAAAAGTAATTGGTAATAAGGTTATTTCTAAGTTAAAAAATTTAGACGAGGTTGCTTATCTTAGGTTTGCTTCTGTGTATAAAGAGTTCGATAACGTGAAAAAATTTAAGGAAGAGATAAAGAGACTGTAAAAATGGAAAAAAGAGGTTTAAGATTCGAGAGATATTTCTCAAAAGGCATAGACCCTTATGATGATGGTTTTTTTGAAAAGAGAGATGCTGTACTTAGGGGAGATTCTGGAGAGATAATAGAAACTTTGCCAGAAGTTTATTTTCCTAAAACATGGCCACAACATGCAGTAAATACTGTTGCAACGAAATATTTTAGAAAGGATGATGTTCCTAATGATAGGAGAAGAGAAACAGATGTTAGGGATTTAGTTAGAAGAGTTGTAGATACCACAACGCAATGGGGTCTAGAACAAGGTTATTTCAATGAAGAGAATGCAGAAAATTTTAGGATAGATCTTTCTTATTTGATTCTAAATCAATATGGTTCATTCAATTCTCCTGCCTGGTTTAATCTTGGTTTGGCACAGAGGTATAATATTCGTCATGATGGTGATACCTTTAAAATAAATTTAGAGACGGGGAAAGCAGAACAAGTAGGTAATTATTATGAATACCCCTTAATTTCTGCATGTTTTATTAAATCGCCAGAAGACTCCGTAGAGAAGATGGTAAAGGTTTATGCTACTATTAGTGCACAAATATTCAAGGGAGGATCTGGACTTGGAGGAGATGCCAGCAAAATAAGATCTGCCGGAGAACCTGTTAGCGGCGGAGGTTATGCTTCTGGTGCAGAAAGATTTATGGATATTCAAGACGCTGTTGCGAGGGTTATTAAGTCAGGTGGTAAAACAAGAAGGGCAGCAACTATGCAGAGTATAAGAGTTGATCATCCGGATGTTACAGCAATAGTTAAACATAAACTAATTGAGAATTTGAAAGGAAAAATTTTAGTTGGAGCTGGCTCATCTCCAAACTGGGAATCGCATACCTGGCAAGATTTGCGAGGGCAGAATGTTAATATTTCTATTAGGGTGACAGACGAGTTTATGGATGCTGTTAAAAATAACGGAGATCATAGTTTAGTTAGGATTACTGATGGCTCTGTTGCTAGGGAGATGCCTGCTAGGAATATGATGGAATTAATTGCTTATGCTACATATGATTGCGGAGATCCAGGCATACAATATCATGATGAAATAAATAGGTGGAATACATGTAAAAATTCTGGTGAAATTTATGCTTCAAATCCGTGTTCTGAATTTATGTTTCTGGATGGTTCTGCATGCAATTTAGCTTCTTTAAATTTAATGAAATTTAGAAGAGAAGATGGAAGATTTGATATAGAATCTTTTAGGAATGCTGTTGACATATTTATTACTGCACAAGACATTTTTGTGTCTATGGCATCTTATCCAACAGAAGAAATTGCAGAAAATACCCATAGGTTTAGGCCTTTAGGGTTGGGATATGCTAATTTGGGATCTCTTATAATGTCTGAAGCTTTGCCTTATGATAGTAATGAAGCTAGATCTTTGGCTGCGGCAATAACTTCCCTTATGACATCTGAGGCTTATCTACAATCAACTAGAATAGCTGAACTTTTAGGAAGTTTTGAGGAGTTTGGTAAAAATAGAGAACCAATGTTGGAAGTAATGGAAAAACACAGGTGTGCTTCAGAAAACCTTTCTTTAAGTGGGAGGAATGGAGACTTAACAAAGATTGCAAGAGAATTGTGGGATAAATCAATAGACAGAATGAAGACATATGGAGCAAGAAATGCACAGGTAACTCTTTTAGCTCCAACAGGAACCATTGGTTTTATGATGGGATGTGATACTACTGGTTGTGAACCCCCTATTTCTTTGTTAGCATACAAAGAGCTTGCTGGAGGATCCCTTATGAAGATTACTAATGAAACTGTTCCTATTGTTTTAAGGAATCTTGGTTATGGAGAGAAAGATATTAATGAAATGATTGAGTATATCGAAGAGAATGGAACTGTTGAGGGCGTAGACGTATTAAGATCAGAACACCTTCCTATTTTTGATTGTGCTCTTACTCCAGAAAAAGGAACCAGGGTAATATCTCCTGAAGGACATATAAGAATGCTTGGAGCCTTACAGCCCCATCTGTCTGGAGCCATATCAAAGACAGTTAACACACCGAGAAATACTTCTGTGGAAGAAATGATTGACATGTATTTGTTAGGAAATGATCTTGGTTTAAAAGCACTGGCAATTTACAGAAATAAAAGTAAAGGAGCACAACCAGTTAATACAAAAGAAGATGAGAGTATTATTATTATTATTCCAAGGGGAGAAAGAGAAAAATTACCAGATTTAAGATTTGGAATAACTCAAAAGGTAAAAATTGGCAACAACTCTCTTTTTATAAGAACTGGAGAGTATAGAGATGGAAGGCTGGGAGAGATTTTTATTGATTGTCTTGAAAGAGGAAGCGAAGTAAATAGGTTATTGAATGAAATAGCTATCCAATTTTCTGAGAAATTACAATATGGTGTACCTTTAGAAGATGCGATAGAAGTATTTAGTAAGGCTGGAAGTTCACAGTTGTCGGGTTTTACTGACCACCCATTTATAAAATCTACTAAAGGAATAGAAGGATTTATATTTGAATGGTTAATGGCGCATTATTTGGGAAGAAT
>JAFCDD010000050.1 GCA_017609845.1 Candidatus Woesearchaeota archaeon
ATTTTCACAAGCCCTTCATAAGAGGGATTTTCTAAATTCAAATTCTTTTTCTTCTCTGTAGATGTTTTTTGAGCTTCTAAAGTTTTTTCTAATTTTTCCATATTATCTAAACCTTTTTTTTATCCATAAGCTTTTTTATGAAGATTTAACAATTCCTTATCGTCTCTAAATCTTTTTAATAAGAGATTTAATTCTTTAGCGACTGCATTCTTTAAGTCCAAAGGATGCAATTTTTTAGATTTGAAGTCTCTTTCAACTTTTTCATAATTCTCATATTCAATATTTCCTCCAAACTTCTCAGGTCTTTCAATTGTGAAACTTATTTTAGCATCTTCTTTCAGTATCATAATTAAATATTTTAAAAGAGACATTATTCCGTTATTAGAATCTCCCTCTATACATTCTGCCCCATTTATCTTTTTCTTGAGATCATTTTCATTATCGAGTAAATCAATTTTTGTTGCCTCGATACTGGAACTCATTTTTTCACCGACCAATCCCCTAATCATTGGAGATATTAATTCTATTCTTGGTTTATATCCAATTTTTGGAAGATATTCTCTGGCATAAACCATTATCTTTCTTTGGTCTAATCCGGCATATTGAATATCTACTTTAAGATATTCTTCATCTAATGCTTGCATTATAGGATAGACAAGATTTCCTAGGAAGGGGTTATCTGTCATTTTAACTACTTCAGATGCTGCTTTATTGCAATTTCTAATGGTAGAAACCATACCTAATTTTAATACATCTTCGAAATATTTTCTATCTAATTGTAGATCGCTTCCCTTAACAAATTCAAGTTTTTTTATGTCTACCCCAATCGTTTTTAAGATAAGAACTATTGCTCTTTTATAATACTCTGTCCTTTTCTCTAATAATTCCCATGGAACTCCATCTAAAGCGGCATGTAAATCTGCTAATAGAATTTTAACTTTTAATCCTGCCTTTAAAAAATCAGCTATTTTTAACATAGGGAAAAAATATGCTATGGATATGCTCCCTGTCGGCATAGTTCCCCAATAAACAGAAATTTCTTTTTTCTTTTTCAGTAATTCTTCTAGCTCCTCTTTTGTGATTATCTCTTGCAAATTCCTTGATATTAAGCTGATTCTTTCTTTGAATTCCATCTTAATTTATTTAGATAAAACTTATTTATAAAGCTGTTTATTAGATCTGCTCTTTTTCATATTTTAATTTTCTAAAATATCTTTTTCCTATTTGTACAACTTGGCCATTTTGAGGAGAAATCACATAGTTCATATCATTAATAGTCTCGCCATCAAGTCTCACCCCGCCTTGCTCTATAAGTCTTCTAGCCTCACTATTAGAACTTATCCTTCCCATTTGTCTAAGAACTTTCACAATTGATAATTCTCCCTCATTTGTTGAATATTTTATAACTTGTTCTTCTAATTTTTCTGGAACATTCTTTCTTCTATGCACATAGTTGAATCTTTCTTCAGCAGATAGTGCAAGATTTTGTTCATGATATCTAGAAACAATTTCCCTTGCTAATCTTTGTTTGTATTCCATGGGATTCACACTTCCAGAAGAAACAGCTTCTCTAATCTTTTGAAATTCTTCTAAAGAAGTTTCAGACAATAACTCATAATATCTTAACATTAAATCATCAGAGATGGACATTATTTTTCAGTACATATCATTAGGATCATCATTTACGCCTATAGCATTTCCAAAACTTTTACTCATCTTCTTCACACCATCTACTCCTTCAAGCAAAGGAAGTGTTATAATTACTTCTGGTTCTTGCTCATATGCTTTTTGTATCTCTCTGCTTGCCATAAAATTAAATAATTGATCTGTTCCTCCGATTTCTACATCGCTTTTAAGGTGTACAGAGTCATAGCCAACGAGAAGAGGATATAATAATTCTGTAACAGAAAGGGGCCTATTTTGTTTTATTCTCTCTCCAAAGTCTCTTCTTTGCAAAAGCTGTTGAACTGTATATTTTGAACCTAGTTTAATGATATCGGTTCCAGAAAATTTTTCTAACCACAGACTATTATATACTAAAGGAGTTTTTTTAGGATCTAAAACTTTAAAGACTTGTTTTTGATATGTCTCCATATTGTTTTCTATTTCTTCTCTAGTTAGTGGGGGTCTTGTTTCACTTCTTCCACTAGGGTCACCTATCATTACAGTATAATTCCCAATTATTAATTGTATATTATGCCCTAAATCTTGAAATTGTTTTAATTTTTGTAAAGGCACTGTATGACCTAGATGAATATCTGGAGCTGTAGGATCCACTCCAAATTTAACATTAAGCGGTCTATTTTGTTTTAATTTTCTAACTAATTCTTCTTCTGTGAGGATATTTACTGTTCCTCTTCTGAATTCATTTAATTGGTCTTCGAGAGTCATTTTATATTAAACATGTTTTTCTTAATATATTTTGAGGTAAGAATGGACTTTTAAAACTTTCTATTTTTTCATCACTATAAAGTTATTATAGTGTCTAGAATCGGAGATTATAACTCCCTTTAATGTTACAATGTATTATACTCAAGAAAATTATTTCTTAATAATCTTGCTTGTGTAGGTTTTTCCATTAGAATTCTCTGTTCTTAAAATGTAAATTCCTGAAGAATAATTACTAATATCCAGAGTTTTTCCCTCGAGAACTCTTTCT
>JAFCDD010000016.1 GCA_017609845.1 Candidatus Woesearchaeota archaeon
ATTTCAAACCTTCCAAAAGAATTAGCAAATAATATTTCTGTTTTGATTTTTGATACTATGGGTTTATTCTGGACTATGAGATATGCTAATGAAAAAGATGAGGGCTTATTAAAAGATTGGGAATTAGAACCTAAACCACTTGGGGTTGATATTTATACTCCAAAAGGATTTTATATGGATTATAAAAATAAAGGGATTCCAACAGATTTTTCTTTTTCAATAAAGCCTAGTGAGTTAAGTGCTGCTGATTGGGGGGATGTTTTTGGAATTGATTTAACTGATCCCTTGGGCATTCTGATAGAAAGGATGATTGATTATCTAAAAGAGAACGTTGTTGATTATTCTATTGAGGATATAATTAAAAGAATAAAAAGTGATAAGAAAGCAGAAGAAAAAGCAAAAAATGCTTTGGAAAATAGATTTAGTGCTGTTAAAGATTGGGGGTTGTTTAGTGCAGAAGGATTTGAAATAAAAGATATTGTCAAAGCTGGAAAGATTAGCATAGTAGACATTAGTTGTTATACAAATGTTTCTGGAAATTGGAGCATAAAAGGGTTAGTAATCGGATTAATATGCAGGAAGTTGTTACAACAAAGAATGGTTTCTAGAAAAAAGGAGGAAGTTGAGGATATACGGTCTAGTGGAAGATTTTTTTCAGAACAAAAGGAAAGAGAAGATCCTTTAATATGGATATTAATTGATGAGGCTCATGAATTTTTGCCTAAGGAAGGAAAAACCCCTGCTACAGATTCTTTAGTACAAATATTGAGAGAGGGAAGGCAACCAGGATTAAGTTTGGTTTTGGCTACTCAACAGCCCGGTGAAATTCACAAAGATGTTCTAACTCAAAGTGATATTGTTTTGAGTCATAGATTGACAGCTAAAGCTGATATTGAAGCTTTAAACAGTATTATGCAAAGTTACCTTGTAACAGATTTAAGGGAAAGCTTGAATAATTTACCAAGGATTAAGGGTGCAGGAATCATATTAGATGATAATTCTGAGAGGCTTTATGATGTTCAGATAAGGCCCAAGTTTAGTTGGCATGGTGGTGAGGCTCCTACTGCATTAAAGAAAACTAAAAGGCTGGATTTAGGATTAGATTAATTTAATATCTAAACATATTCTATATTTTCTTGGAGAATACTGCCCACATTTAACAAATTTTAATAATTTTATTCTTTTATTTTTTTTATATTTATTTTTTAATTCTTTGAAATCATTAACATGAGAAAATGCATATAAGTGTATTATTGTCCCTTTTTTAGAAACCTTAAATGCCAAATCTAGGAATTCCTCTCCTGTTTTTGGTAAAGGCATTATAATTCTATCAAACTTTTTTTTGAATTTTGGGATTATTTTTTTTACATCTCCCTTGAATAGTTTGATATTTTTTATTTTATTTAATTTTACATTTTCCTTGGCAAACTTATGGCATTCTGGATTTATTTCTATTCCATAAATTTCTTTTGCTTTGGAATTTTTGGCAATCGTAATTGGATACGGCGAAACTCCCGAGAACATAACTAGAATTGATTCCTTTGGTTTAACTAGAGATGAGATTCTTTTTCTTTCTGTTGATAAACGAGGAGAAAAGTAACAGGTTTCTATATTGAGATTTAATATTGTATTATTTTCTTTATGTGTTGTAGTTTTTATTCTTTTTCCTGCAATTATTTTTACTTTTTTTAATCTGTATATGCCTGAATATTGTTTAGTTTTTTTGGCTACTGTATTTATGTTCTTATTTAATTCTAAAAGTTTGTTTCCGATTATTTTTTCTTTTTTTTCTAATTCTTTTGGTAGGTCTGAGAAAATTGCTATATTTCCAATTACATCAAAGGATTTAGGCAATAAACTAAGTTGTTTTTTTGTTAATTCTTTTTTTAAGGATTGTTTTAAGTTCATATTATAATTAAATATATTCCTAGAAGCATTACAATTGTGGCTATTACTTTTTTTACAATATTTTTTTCGTGGAAGATTTCTCCGCCCAATAATACAGAAATGAAAGCGGCCCCTCCTCTTCTAATTGCGATTACTAATCCTGCATTTCCTTCCGGCATAGAAAATGCTGTAAATTGAGATAATCTAAAGGCTACAACAATTATTGCCATTAAGAAAATTAATTTGCCATTTCTTTTAACTACGTGATAGAGCTCTTTTACTCCTGGTCGGAATATGGAAATTAAAACTACAAAATTAAATGCTGTAAATAATAAAATAAAAAATAAATAATTTACTGGTGTTGTTATTATGGAATTGTTTGGACTTAAAACAAATCTATCAACAATTGTTGTTAGTGAATAAAATAGGATAGCTAGGAAAATTAAATGGATGTATTTTGAGTTTATTATCTCCTTAAAAGGATCAAATAAATTGAATTTTTTGTAATTTAACTCTAAAACATATGCTCCAACAACCAATAAACCCATTCCAAAGATATGGTTCATTTTAAGAACTTCTTTAAGGGTAAAAAAAGCAATGAATGCGACAATTGCTGGTTCAAATGCAGATAATGGGTATGCTATAGAAAGCTGCATATGTTTTAATGACTTGGCAAATAAGAATATTCCAAATGTTAAGAAAACAGATGCTGCATAAATAAGTACCAATGTTTCTAAGTTAATTTTAAAATCTACTTGTGGGACCAAGAACAATACTAAAAATGCACAAAATAGGGAAAAAATGGTGGCAAATTTTAATGCGTTTTCTTTGATTAAAACTTTTTTTTCTATTAATACTGAAAATCCTGTTAATGTTGCTGTTATAATTGCAAAAATAAACCATTCCATTAAAATTCACCTAATTTTTTTTGTTGTCTTTTAATATTTCCTTGTTTTACTCTTTTAATAAGTTTTTCTACTCTCTGTTTTGAGAAATCGTGTTTTTTTACAAGTATATTGTATACTTTTTCTTCGTCTATGTTTTTCCATTTTAATTGATAATTCTTCATGATTGGCATAGATTTAAAAACTGCATATATCTCCTTCCAATCAAATTCTGCATTAACTTCCTTAAAAATTTTATCAAAACTTTTGTGTTCTCTTACTATTCTTAAGGCAGTTTTTGGTCCTATTTGTTTGACGCCCCCTGGATTAAAGTCTGTTCCTATTAATATTGCCAATGCCAGAAATTGATCTTTATTTATTTTTAATTCTTTTAGTGTTTTCCTTAATTCTATTAATTCTGGTTTAATTGAAACATACAATCCAGAAGGTAATTTTTTTCTTGTAGCGAGCGTTAAATTTTGTAATAGTCTGGGTGCCCCATACACTAAAGTATCAAAATCACTTGATGCCACATAATCTACATCTTTTCTTTCTGCCATAAATGCTGCCTGTGCTTCTGCTTCTGAGGGTGCTTGAATAACTGGGAGGCCTAAGGCAGCAATAAATTCCTTTGAGTCTTCAATTATTGTTTTATCTAAGCGTGCTGTTTGCTGAGAATATTTGTACATTTTTTCTTCATCTCCTTTTTTTCTTGCTTCTTCAAATTTAATCTCTGCAATTTCTTTTCTTTTACTCCTCCTTTCTGTTTCGTTGCTCTTTAGTTTTGGGGATATTCCATCAAAAACAAATACTAATTTTAATCCTTTTGACATGAGATTTGTTATTCTTGAAGATAATCCAATTAGATGAGAAGTAATATTTCCTTTAGAATCTTTCAATAACGTTCCATCCATTTGTCTTATGGAAGATAAAAATTGATATAACATTTGAGAGCTGTCTACAGCTATCTTTTTATCCCTAAGTTCATCCCAAGAAATTTCTCTTTTTGGGATAAGAGAAGATATTTTTATTCCCATTAATTTAGAAACAAGAAATTAGTTTATATATTTTACTTAATAATTCTCGTAATTTAGAAGTTTCTATATTTTTAGTTAGTTTAAAAAATTTTATAAATCTAACTCGTTATCATTAAGGTATGGTTAAAGTGGGTTTTTTTCCTTTGGATATAGATTACGTTAGTGGAGACTCTGGTAAGGCCATAATAAGGCTTTTTGGGAGGACTATTGATGGTAAAAGGATAATTGTATTAGATGATACTTTTAATCCTTATTTTTGGGCTATTTTGGGGAATAATGTTAAGGATCAGGACATTTTGGAAAATATTAAGAAATGCAAAAAGGGGAAGGTATTGGATGTTGTTTTAGATAAACAAAAGTATTTTGGTAATGAAGTAGATTGTATTAAGGTTATATGCCATAACCCTGAAGATGTTCCTAAATTAAGAAAAGAGGTGGAGGGATTAGGTGGGATTAAATTTTGTAGGGAGGCAGATATTTCTTTTTCAAAAAGATATTTGGTTGATAAGGGAATTAGTCCCTTAGTTTTATGTAATGTTGAAGGAGAACCAATAGTAAAAAAAGAATTTGATGTTGATTTCTTGATTAAAGCGGATAAGATCGAAAGTGATACTGAATATTATAAAAATCCCAGGATTCTTAGTTTTGATATTGAAACTTATACTTCTTTTGAAAGGTTTCCTGATGAACGGAGGGATCCTATTATTAGTGTTGCTTTTTATGGTGATGGTTTTAAAAAAGTAATCAGTTGGAAAAAGATTAATACTGAAATGGATGTTACATTTGTGGATGGAGAGGCGGATTTAATAAGCGAATTTAAAAAAACAATTAAGGAGTATAAACCAGACTATTTGGCGGGTTATTTTTCTGATGGTTTTGATTTTCCTTACCTGAATGAGAGAGCAAAGAAATACAATATTTTACTTAATCTTGGTTTAGATAATAGTGTTGTTAAAATTAGCAGGAGGGGAAATGGCAAGGCAAAGATAAAGGGGTTAATTCATATTGATTTACTTAAATTTATAAAAAGGGTTATGGGTGGTTCTTTGAAATTAGATAATTATAGTTTAGGAACGGTGTCTAAAGCGTTGTTGAATGAAGAAAAACTTGAAATGGATTTTGAGAATATGGGTTTGATTTGGGATTCCAATAGTCAAGAAATAGAAAAAATATTGGAATATAATATTCAGGATGCCAGATTAACATACAAGTTATTCAAAGTTGTTCTGGATAATTTGGATGAACTTGTGAAATTGGTTTCTCATACTCCTTATGAGGTTAGTAGAATGAGTTACGGGCAACTTGTTGAAGGATATCTTGTAAAGAGAGCTTTTGAATTTAATGAGTTGTGTCCTAATAAACCAGATTATGGAGAAATAGTGGAAAGGAGGACTAGGACTTATCAAGGAGCATTCGTTATTGAACCGAAGGCTGGTTTTTATGAAAATTTAGTTGTTTTTGATTTTAAAGGTTTGTATCCAAGCATTATAATTTCTAAAAATATTGATCCTGGTGCTTTAACTGATGATAAAAAGGACTCCTATAAAACTCCTGAAATAATTCATGAAAGTGGTGTTAATGTAAATTATTATTTTAGCTATAAAAAAGAGAATTTTATTCCTTCTGTTGTAAAAGATTTGGTTTTAAGAAGAAATAGGATAAATGAGATAATTAAAAAAGAAGGTAAAAAACCTGTTTTGGAAGCTAGAAGTTATGGGTTAAAGACGATATCAAATAGTTTATATGGATATTATGGTTATTTTGGTGCAAGATGGTATTCTCCGGAGTGTGCTTCTTCTATAACTGCATTTGGCAGACAGTATATTAAAGACGTTGTTAAAAAAGCTGAAAAAGAATTTGATGTTATCTATGGTGATACTGATTCCATATTTTTATGTTTAAAGAATAAAAGCAAAGAAGATGCTTTGAATTTTTTAAATGAAATTAATGGAGGATTGCCAAGCCTTATGGAGTTAGAATTGGATGGTTTTTATCCTAAGGGAATTTTTGTTATGAAAAAGAGTGGGGGAACTGGGGCAAAAAAGAAGTATGCTCTAATAGATGAAAATGATAAAATTAAAATCAGAGGTTTTGAAACTGTAAGGAGAGATTGGAGTTACCTGGCAAAAGAAGTTCAATTAAAGGTGTTGGAAATAGTTTTGAAAAAAGGTTCTGTTGAACAAGCTTTTAAATATGTAAAAGATGTTATCAATAATATAAGAGAAAAAAAGTATGATTTAGAAAAAATGATAATAAGAACGCAATTAAAAAGAGATACTGAAAGTTATGATCAGATTGGGCCCCATGTTGTGATTGCTAGAAAATTAAAAGAAAAGGGAGTAAAGGTTGGTCCTGGAAGTATGATGAAATATATTGTAACAGAAGGAAAGGGTCTTATTCGGGATAAAGTAAAAACTTTAGAGGAATGTAAGGCGGACGAATACGACGCAGAATATTATGTACATAATCAAATAATTCCTGCTGTTAAAATGATTTTCGAAGCTATGGGTTATAGCGAAGAAGATCTTGTTTCTAGCGCTGATCAAAGTAAGTTGGGAGATTTTTAATATGGATGACTGGAAAGAAGCTGGGAAAATAGCAAAAACGGTTTTAAGTTATGGGGCAGGATTAATTAAATCAGATGCAAAGATTTTGGATGTATGTGAAGAAATAGAAAATAAAATTTTTAAGTTGGGAGCAAAATGCGCTTTTCCTGTTAATGTATCAATAAATAAAGTTGCTGCTCATAACACTGCCTTGCCTGATGATCAAACTATTATTGAAGACGGTGATTTAGTAAAACTGGATATTGGTGTTAGTGTAAATGGTGCCATAGGAGACTGTGCTATTACCGTGGATCTTGGCGATAATAAAAAATTAGTTGAAGCTAGTAGGGAAGCCCTAAATGAAGGAATAAAAATTGCTAAAGAAGGAATAAAAATTGGTGATATCGGAGAAATTATACAAAAAACTATACAAAAATTTGGATTTTCTCCTATCAGGAACCTATCTGGACATAGTTTAGATAGGTATAAGATTCATGCTGGATTAACTATTCCTAATTACAATAACCATGATTCCAAAAAACTTAAGAAAAATATGATAATAGCGATAGAACCTTTTGCAACCACTGGAGTTGGCAAGGTTATGGAGGGTGGCAAATCTGGAATCTACAAGATGGAAAAAATAAAGCCTGTTAGGGATACCAATTGTAGAAATATTATAAAGTATATCCAAGAAGAATACAATGGTTTGCCTTTTGCAGCTAGATGGATATGTAAAAAATTTAAAAATTCTGTTTTTTCTTTAAGATTGTTAGAAAAAGAGGGAATAATAAAACAATATCCTCAACTAGTAGAAGAAAGCAAAGGTTTGGTTAGTCAAACAGAAAAAACTATTTTAGTTGGAGAAGGGATTTTAACCTAAGTAATTTGGCATTTCTTTTGGTAATGCTGCTTTTACTTTTTTGAGATAATTTTCTTCTATATTCTTATAAAGTTCCATCATCTCTTTTGAAACTGAAGATTTTACTTTTTTGAGAGCTTTTTCAAAATGCTTTTTTGTTACTTGTGTGGCTTTTATGTCTTCTCTTAATGCCAATAATCCTGCTTCTCTGCAAACCGATTCTATGTCTGCTCCAGTATATCCTTCTGTTTCTTTTGCCATCTTTTTGATATCAACATTTTTTGTAAGTGGCATTTTTTTGGTATGAATCTTAAATATCATTTCTCTTCCCTTTTCGCTTGGTGGAGGTGTTAAGATTATCCTATCGAATCTTCCTGGCCTTAACAATGCAGGATCTAATATGTCGGGTCTGTTTGTTGCTCCTATTACGATAACTTCTGTTAATTCTTCTAGTCCGTCTATCTCTGATAACAAAGTGTTAACTATTCTTTCTGTTACCTTTGTTCCTATTTCTTCTCCTCTTCTCGGAGCTATTGCATCTATTTCATCAAAGAATATTATTGTTGGGGCAGATTGTCTTGCTTTTTCAAATATCTTTCTTATTCCTTTTTCTGATTCTCCCACGAATTTATCTATTAATGCTGGGCCCTGAACAAGAATGAAATTAGCTTCTGATTCATTTGCCACTGCCTTGGCTAATAATGTTTTACCTGTTCCTGGCGGACCATAAAGTAAAACTCCTTTTGGCGGTTTTATACCAATCCTTTTAAATGCTTCCGGATTTTTAATGGGCCATTCAATAGTTTCTTTTAATTCCTGTTTTATTTTTTCTAATCCTCCGATATCTTCAAATTTGACTCTTGGAACTTCAATCAATACCTCCCTTAATGCAGAAGGCCTGACTATTTTAAGTGCTTCTTTGAAATCTTCTTGGTAGATTACTAATTTTTCTATTACTTCTTTTGGAATTTTTTCTTTTTCTGTCAGGTTTATATCTGAAACTACTTTTCTTAGAACATTCATTGCTGCTTCTTTGCATAGTGCAGATAAGTCTGCTCCAACAAAACCGTGCGTTACGTTTGCTATTTCTTCTAGTTTTACATTTTTTGTTAAAGGCATATTTCTTGTATGTATTTTTAAAATCTCTAATCTTGCTTTTCTTGTTGGAACACCAATTGTTATTTCTCTATCGAATCTTCCTGGTCTTCTTAATGCAGGATCTAAAGCGTTTGGACGATTGGTTGCTCCTATCACAATTACTTTGCCACGTGATTTTAAACCGTCCATCATTGTCAATAATTGAGAAACCACTCTTCTTTCTACTTCTCCATGAACTTCTTCTCTTTTTGGGGCTATTGCATCTATCTCATCAATGAATATTATGCTTGGAGCTGATTTTTCTGCTTCTTCAAAGAGTTCCCTTACTCTTTTTTCTGATTCTCCATAGAATTTGTTCATTATTTCTGGGCCATTAAGTAACATAAAAGTAGCTTCTGATTCATTTGCCACCGCTTTGGCTAATAATGTTTTACCTGTTCCTGGCGGACCATAAAGTAAAACTCCTTTTGGCGGTTCTACTCCTAATTTGTAAAATATTTCTGGATGTTTTAAAGGAACTTCAACCATTTCTCTAACTTTTTTAATTTCCTCTTCTAATCCGCCTATGTCTTCATATGTAACTTCTGGAACTTTTTCTTCCATTATATCTAATGCTTTTGGACTTAGTGTTACTTCTGTTTGTTCTGTTATCAAAACTGCTTTTTTTGGATTTGTATTAACAACAATGAATTTTAAACCTGATAAACCAAAACTTCCCACAAAGGTTTGTTCAAATAAGTCTTGCAAATCAAAAAGATCTTCAAATGAAGAACCTGTAAATGTTTTTCTTCTTCTTCTTGCTCCGCCCAATGCAACTATATCTCCCTTTAAAACTGCCCTTCCTAATATTCCTCTTTTAAATAGGTTGGGTTCTGCTTGAATTGTAACTCCTTTTTGTGCCGGAGCTATTGTAACAGATTTTGCTTCTGCAACGTCTGCTTTTCTTACATTTACTACTTCTCCTATTCCTGTTCTAGCATTTCTTCTTAGAATTCCATCCATACGGATTATTGCTTGGCCCACATCTGTGGGGTATGCTCTGTCTACTATTCCAACTGTTACCCTATTTCCTTCTATCTCTACTATGTCTCCGGGTCTTACTCCTATTAAGCGCATAGTTTCAGAATCTATTCTAATTATGCCTTTATAGGCCTCTTCTTGCAAGGCTTCCATTACTTTTAATTTGATTTGTTGGGGCATCTTCAATAGCAAAATATTAAAATAAGAACTTATAAATGTTTTGGTAAGAAAATGATAAAGACTGGTTTTAGGGCATTGGATAAGCAGATTAAAGGTTACAGGCATAACATAAATATGATATATGGGGGCGGTGCTACTGGTAAGACTACCCTTTGTTTAATGTGTGCTCTGGAGTTAGCTAAAAAAGGCAAAAAGGTTTTATTTCTTGATTCTGAAGGAAGTTTTTCTGTTGAAAGGGCAAAACAGCTTTGTAATAATTTTGGTGACGTGGCTAAGAATATCATAGTCATAAAGGTTAAGAATTTTGATCAACAGAAAGATTTATTTTCAAAGTTAAATAAATTAATTATTGGAAGTAATTTTTCTGTTGTTATAATGGATACCATTAGTATGCACTATAGGAAAGAGGTTAAGGAAGACCATTATAAGGCGAATAGGGAGATAGACAGGGAATTTTATATCCTAAAAGGAATTGCTAAAAAAGTTCCTGTTCTTATTACAAATCAAATTTATCATGATTTAGATGGTAATGTTAAATCTGTTGGCGGAGAAATGTTAAGAAATTGGTGCGATTATCTTATTGAATTGAAGAAGAACGGTAACAGGAAATTGATTATTAAAAAACCAATTGAAAAAGAATTTAATTTTGATATATTAAATATTGGTCTGGTTGAAGTTTAATCCTTTTTATTATTGTCTTCTATTGATTCTGTATGTTTGCATTTGGGATAATTTGGACAAGCAAAGAAACTTCCGTATGCACTTTTCTTTATTATTAATTCTGCCCCACAGTTTGGACATTTCCTTTTTTCTTTTAATAGTTTTTTATCTATTTTTTTGGTTGGACAATCTGGATTAATACATAACTCCTGGGGTTTTCTTCTTTTCTTGATAATTAAGACTAA